>CAYSMQ010000380.1:0-4998 GCA_964432035.1 uncultured Ardenticatenaceae bacterium | reverse complement strand
TTCGAGTCGGGCGACCTCATCGAAATGTCCAACGAGATTGGGGAACCGGTTGCCTGGCATCCAAGCGAGCCCACGCTCGTGATCAGCAACATCCAGTTCGTGGGCGAAGCGGTTGCCACACACCTCTTTCGGGTGGATATGCCGGACGCCGAGGCCACGGACCTCACCGGCGAGGCATTGACCAACGACGGCGCTCCGGCCTGGTCGCCTGATGGTCAATGGATCGTTTTCGGCCGCCGCGTGCCGCGCACGCCAACGGGTCGCCAGCTATGGCTGATGCGGCCTGACGGCAGCGAGAGCCGCGCGCTGACAGACGACCCTGAAAGCAACTTCGGCTTGCCTTCGTGGTCGCCCGATGGGGAACAGATCCTGGTGCAGCGTTTCAACGTTAACCAACCCAATGCCGACCCCGGCGTGTGGCTGGTAGACGTGGATGATGGGGAGTTGCATGAGGTCGTGTCGGTTGGGTTTCAGCCGCGGTGGCTGCGTTGAGCTGTAGAGTGTCGCTTGTGGCGTGTGGAGTGTCAATTCTCAGCCGTCTGCCGTCCGCCGTCCGCCGCCTGTGGTCGGATGCCTTCCTCCGGCCACTGCAGCGTGCGAATGGGAAACGGAATATCAATGCCGGCCTGGTCGAACGCTTTCTTCACGGCGGGCACGCCCAGGTCGCTGGCGCGGAATTGTGGTGTGTCCCGGCCGTCGATCCAGTAGAAGAGGGTAAGGTTGATGGCCGAATCGCCGAAGTCGCGGAAGACGACGTACGGCGCGGGCTCTTTTAAAACGGTGGGCAAACCGGCCACGGCCTGGATGGCCGTGTCGCGCACGAGGTCCAGGTCGCTGTCATAAGCCACGCCCACGTCCACAGCGATGCGCGACAGGTCATGGCGCGAGTAGTTGAGGATGGGGCTGGTGTAGACCAGTCCGTTGGGCAAAATCACGTTTTGGCCGTCTAGCGTCTCTAGCTCGGTGGCGCGCAGACTGACATCTATCACGCGGCCGCGAAACTCGTCGATGTGCACGACGTCGCCAAGCTCGAACGGCCGCTGCAGCAAGAGCATGAGTCCGGCCACAAAGTTTTCGCTGATGTCTTGGAGGGCAAAGCCTAGGGTAAAGCCAATAATGCCCAGGCCGGTAATGAAGGCGGTCAGGTTAAAGTCCACCTGCTGCAGCGCGGTCACGGCCACCAGGATATAGAGCGCCCAGCGCGTGATCTGCATGATGACCTGCGTGGCTTCGACGTTTACTTCGCGGCGTTCTAGCCCCTTACGTACCAATCCCGCGATTACGTTGGCCACGTAGATGCCCACAATGAAAACGAACAGGGCGACGATGATCTTGGGCAAGAAAAGGATGAACTGCGTCAGCAAGCTCTGTAAAGTTTGCGAAAGAGTTTCGACTTCTTCCATATTTTTATCTCGCTAGGATAGCATTACCGTGTAGGGACGCATTGGGATGCGCCCGGACGGTTCGCGAACCGCCCCTACAGAAATCACCTTATTCAAGATCGATTTAGAAAGGCATCTAGCGCTTCGCGGTGCGCGGGTTGGCCCCACAGCTGGTTGAAGAGACGTCTCTCCAATTGGGCAGCGCGCTGTTGGTCCTCATCGTGCGCGGTCCAAATCAGTTGTTTCATGGCAGCCAGGGCGTCGCCGGGCAAGGCCGCCAGCTCCGTGGCCCAGGTTTGGGCCAATTGCAGCACGTCCTGGCCCTCGTCTGCCACGGCGTGCAGGAGGCCTAGGCGCAAGGCCTCGGCGGCTGTGAGCGTGCGACCGCGTAGCAGGATCTCCGTGGCGCGGCTGCGCCCGATCAGGTCGACGAGACGCGCCGCGCCGCCCCACCCCGTCGTCAGACCCAGGCGCACCTGCGAGAATCTGAGCCGCGCCTCAGGCGCCACCAGCCGCAGGTCGCAGGCCAGTATAATCTCGCAGCCACCGCCCACGGCGTGCCCGTTGACGGCGGCGATGACGGGGATGGGCAGGCGTGACATCTGCGCCAGCGCGCCACCCATCAGGCGACTGAGCCGCTGCCCGTTGGCCTCAAAGTCGCCCTGAGAGAGCTCTTTGAGGTCGCCGCCGGAGACAAAGGCGCCGTCTCGCCCCGCTAGAATCAGCACACGAATGGCGTCATCTTGCGCCACACGCTGCACGTGTGCGGCGAACTGCTCCTGCGCCGCCCAATTGAGCGCGTTGCGCGCCTGCGGGCGGTTGAAACACAGCGTGGCAATGGCGTCCTGTGCGTTGAAGAGGATTTCAGCGGACATGGCTCAAGTTTAGCAGAAATGAGATCGGCGTCACCCTGTCAGGTTTTGACCCGCCGGCACGCTAAGCATTTTGTCATGCTCGCGGAGAGCGATATAGTCAGTCTCCATGTCGCACACCAACGAAGAACCGCTGCCGCCGGTGACGTGGCGCGTGCTGGGTATCATCGCCGTGGGTCTGCTGCTCGGCGCTGTGGCCGGCATCGCGCTCATCTCCGCGGGCATTTTTGATCCCAAACCGTTAGGGCCTTTACAACGGCAACTGACGCCGGGCGAGCGCGTCCTTGCTGCCGGAGAGCGCCGCCTCGAGTGGCTGGAAGAACCTCTGCCGCAAGCGCCGTTCAGCGCGCGCCTGACCGCCGCTCACGTCGCCGGGGAACGGGACGTGGGATTTGGTCTGGCGCTGGGTGGGACGCAGGCGCATCTGGTCGTTGCCGTTTCGCCGCTGGGCTACGTTGCGGTGTGGGAGGAAGAAGCGGGGCAACGGGTGGCGCATATGCCGTGGCAGACGTGGCCTCACGTAAACGGGGGCGGCGAGCCCAACGAGATTCACCTTGACGTGCAGGATGGTCAGATCTCGGCGCGGCTGAACCGCGAGCTGCTATGGCAGGGCGCGTGGCAGGGGGCGGAGGGCAACGTGGGACTCTATGTGGAGAGTTTCGGCGAGCCGACGCGAATTGAGTTCGGCGAGCTGGCGCTGTTTCATTGAGGGCGCTGAAGCGCCGACTACGAGCCTATTCTAAGAGACCTGCATTGCGCCGTCAGCATCAAGGTCGATTTTAGCCAGGGAAATGATGGGTACGTTGAGTGGTAACAGACGTTCACGCCCAGGTTGGTACACTTTTTCCACGACGCAGCCGATGCCGCACAGGGTGGCTCCACTCTGGGAAATGAGCCGCGCCAGGGCGTCGATGGTCAATCCCGATGCCAAGAAATCGTCAATCAGTAGCACACGATCGTCGCGGGACAGATACTGCGGCGAGACCATCAACTCTACCATGTGTCCCTTGGTCGCGCTGGGCGCAGTGGCCCGGTAGAAGCCGTCGGGCATAGTGATGGGCCGGTGTTTGCGCGCGTAGACCATGGGCACGTCGAGCGCCTGAGCCGTGGCCAGCGCCGGGCCAATGCCGCTCACCTCGGCGGTGATCACCTTCGTCAAGTCAGAGACGCCTGCCTTTGCGAAGCGCCGTGCAAACTCGCGACCCATTTCCATGGTTAGCGCCGGGTCAATCTGGTGGTTGATAAATCCGTCAAGCTTGATGATACCTCTGCCAATGTGCTCGCCTTCAGCCACGATACGCTCGATCAGCGCTTCCACGGGATCCTCCTGATATCAGAGACGTACGTAAGACTGACATGCATACCATTCGGGACGGTTCGCGAACCGCCCCTACAAGCTGTTTCATTCACCATACACCCACTCCTCGAACAGCGCATCCAGCTCGCAGGCGCACGATTCTTCGGCCAGCGACTGCAGGCGTTCCGGCGTAGCGATATCCCAGCGCAATGTCTGGTAATAGTCGCGCAAAAAGGCGTCGAAAGCATCCTGGCCCATTTCTTCGGCCAACGTTTCGAAGAACAACGGACCGCGACCGTAGACGATGGCGCTATACTCCGGTCCGTCGTAGGCCGCGACGGGCTGACCAATAGGAATGTCCTCGCCGTCGACGCCCTGCCAGCGCTGCACGAGGGACTGGCGAAAGCCCTGGGCATCGCCGCTTGAACCCGTCTCCTGAAAGTAGAGGTAGGTGGCATACTGCGTCAGCGATTCGTCCAACCAGGGATCATCCAGCTGGTCGTTACCCACGACGGCGTAGAACCATTGGTGTGCAACTTCGTGGACCACGGTGGATTGCAGCACGACCGGCGGGTATGGCGTAGCCTGCGGATCATAGAGATCCATGTTGATGACGATGATGCCGGGATACTCGACACCCAGAGCCCGCGTGGGCGTGGTCACCACGTCCAGCTCCGTGTAGGGATAAGCGCCGATCAGCTCTTCGAACGTCTGCAAAGACTCTGCAGACCAATCAAGCACATCGCCTGCCGCCGGCTCTACCTCGGGAAACGCATAACTGTTGACGACGGTCTCGCCTACCTGCTCGCTGTAGACGGCGAAGCCGGCGCTTGCCGCCAGATAGAAATCGCGCGCGGGTCCGGCGGCAAAGGTCACTTGCTGTCGTTCGCCATCGGAACCGCCCTCAATCTCCACGCCAGAGGCGACCAGTTGCAGTCCGGCAGGCGCGCTTATGCGCACCAGATAAAAGCTGCTATCGGCGTAGACCACATCCCCACTTTCGGGCGCGATCTCCAGGTTCCAGCCTTCATCGTCGTAGACGGCGATCATGGGATAGAAGTGGGCCAGCGCCAGGATGTCGCGGTCGTAAATAAAGGTGCCATAGTTACCGCCGCCCGCGGTGGGTACGTCGACCTCAAAATCAATTTTGAGAACAACCGATTGTCCCGGTTCCAAAGCGGGCGCCAGCGGCAGGCGCATGGCGCTATTGCGCAGTTCATACTCGGGCCGTACCGGCTGTCCATTGACCCACGCGCCCTGGACGGTTGTGCTGCCGCCTGCCAGGTTGGGAAAGAGCCGCAAATAGACCTCTTCCAGAGCCGTTTCTTCTTGATTAGTGTAGTAGATTTCTTCAGATCCGGTCACACTGGAGACGTCACTGCCCAACGTCAGGTCCATGTGATAGACGCTGGCGCCCTGTAGCTGGGGCAGACGGGCCTCTGCAGGA
>CAYSMQ010000379.1:0-5016 GCA_964432035.1 uncultured Ardenticatenaceae bacterium | reverse complement strand
ACAGGACCCTCGCCCTGGCCGTACACATGCAAGCGGTGGTCGTTGACCGGCACCAATCGGCCCGGCGGCGGGTACGCCGCTTCCTCTCGTGGTATCCGCAAACGGTGGTTAATGTAACTTCCCACCAGCAACAGTAGCAGCAGGGAGATGAATCCAAGAAATACCCATCGAACAGCTCGTTTCATGATAATCTCCAGATACTCACAGTAGCCACAGTTCTTAAGCATAGACCTCTTTCGCCGTTCGACGTCCGGCAACTGGCGGGTCCTGCCGCTGTACAGTTGGTGAGTGTTAGCACCTGGTTACGTGACCAGGTGCGCTACTACGCCTGAATCAGCTCCGAAACGCCCCTTAACCACTCCTGAATCATCTGCATCTATCCTGAAATCATCATAGCCGTTCGTAGTAAGCGCTTCAGCAGCCTGGCGCGCTAAAGCGCCAACTACAAACCAGACAAAAGGAGAGTTGCCATGAATTTACTTCGCAGAATGATGTATATGGGTCTGGGAGCATTTCTCGTCTTGACCCTCGTGCTTGGCGGCGCGTTCGTCTACGCCCAGAGCGGCGATGACGCGGACGCCGAAACCCAGGACGAAGAGCAAGCCACCGACGAAGAAGGCGCGCTTCCCGCCATCCGCGCCTGGCGTTTCCACGAACGTGGCGCACATTTAGGCGGCGACGGACAGGAGCTGCTGGCTGAGGCCCTGGGCATCACCGTCGATGAACTCCAGGAAGCCTACGAAGACGCGCGCCAGGCCATCGTCGACCAGGCGCTCGAAGAGGAGCTTATCACCGAAGCGCAAGCGGAAGCCTTGCGCGAAGGCGACCATCCATTCGGGCTGCGTCGTGGCTTACAAGCCCTGGACGTGGACTTTGACGCGCTGCTGGCCGAGGTCCTGGGCATCAGCGTCGAGGAGCTGGACGAAGCGCGCAGCGAAGCCCGCGCCGCCCGTCTCGACGCCCTGGTCGCCGACGGCGTCCTCACCCAGGACCAGGCCGACCTCATCGCTGCCCATGAAGCGGTCCAGGAGTACGTCGACGTAGACGGCTTGGCCGAGATGATACAAAACGCCTACCAAGAGGCCATCGCCGCCGCCCTCGAAGACGGCGCCATCACCCAGGATCAGGCCGACCAGCTCCTTGAAAACGCCCCAACCTTCGACAACTTCCGCTTCGGCGGCCCTCGCTGCCATCACTTCCGCGGCCACGGCCCAGCCGGCGGCTTCTCCCTCCCCGGCGCCATCGACCTCGACACATCCGTCGGCGCCTGATAGCTCAAGTGCCAGGCACCTGCCAGGTGCCTGGCACTTTTTGCTGTACAATCAGGGCCGGAGGAACCGAACACCATGAAACTCCCTGCCATCTACGCCCTCGCCGTCGGTCTGCTCATGTTCGTCCAATGGACCTTCTTTCTACTCAACGGTCAGGTGCCCGAGCTACAAACCGCCCCCATCCAGACAGCCTTTCATCTGGCGGCCGAGTTTATCACCGCCCTGGCCCTCATCGCTTCCGGCGCTGGCCTGCTGCGCCGCGCACCGTGGGCTCGCTCCCTGGCCCTATTGGCCCTGGGCATGCTCCTATACACCCTGATCCAGAGCCCCGGCTACTTCGCCCAGCAACAAACCTGGCCTCTCGTCGCCATGTTTGCCGTGCTGCTCCTGCTGGCCCTGATTAGCCTGATGCAGCTACTGCGCCCTCAGTAGCCACCGGCCTCCACCGACTTACGATGGCCCTCGAATCTTGTCCCGAAAACCCGCCTTCGACTCCACCTGCGCCAGCTTCAGCGACGCGTACTTGCAGGCCTCCGTCATCAGCGCCTTGGCCCGCTCCGGCGGCAACGTCTTCAAATCGGCCATCGTGTAGCCGTGATTCTGCAGATACTCGTTTATGAACGTTTTTTCCATTGCCGACTGCGAGCCTTCTTTCATGCAGTCCGCAACCCACTTCATCTCTTCCAGATCGCGCATGGCAAATCCTCCGCTTCGATGAATGGATCGATATAGTTTCCCAGCACAAGTATACAAGAAAACGGTCGCTACAAAGTAGTATCAAAAGACCTGTAACAAACCTGATCTTTGTCGCACTTTCCCTATAGCCATTCAATTTAGTTCTGACTTATTAAATATATTGACAAAAACAATATATTTAATATCATTAATCTATATGTTGGCGCAGAAATGAACTTTATATTGCGCGTCATTTTTTAGGTGGATTGCTTCCATGCACAAAGCGAACGACGACGGTGCCGCTCCGCCCCTGACCATTCCTCTTGCGTCCCTCACGCGCTACGATCTACCGCGCGCCGGGGGCAAGGGCGCTAACCTGGGCGAGCTGCTCCGCGCCGGTTTGCCCGTGCCCCATGGCTTCACGATCACCACCGCCGCCTACGACCGCTTCCTCGCACACAGCGACCTACACCAGACGATTGCCGCGTCTCTACGCTCAGATTCCGGCGCCGAAGTTCGCGCCGGCGCTGCCATCCGCGCCGCCTTCACCGCTGCCCCCATACCGCCAGACGTCGCCCGCCAGATGTTAGCGGCGTACGGTGACCTCCAACGCGGTGCGGTCGCCGTCCGTTCCAGCGCCACCGCCGAGGACCTGCCAGAAGCGGCCTTTGCCGGACAACAGGACACCATCCTCAACGTCGTCGGCGATGAGGCCTTGCTCGACGCCGTGCGCCGCTGCTGGGCTTCCTTGTGGACCGACCGTGCCATCGCCTACCGTCAGCGCCTGGGCTTAGACCAGCAGGCGGTCAAAATCGCCGTCGTCGTGCAATGCATGGTCGACGCCCAATTCGCCGGCGTGCTCTTCACCGCCAACCCCGTCAGCGGCGCGCGCGACGAAATCGTCATAGACGCCAGCCCCGGCCTGGGCGAGGCCATCGTCTCCGGACAGGTGACCCCCGACCACACCGTCCTGCGCCGGCGCGGAAAGGGCCGTGTGGCAACTCTTCTCGCCCGCTTCGCCCCGTTATCCTGGCAGTGGCGCGTTGCCGACCGGCGCGCCGGCAAACGCGAACTTGTCATCCGTCCACGCCAGGGTGGGGGGATTGAGCACATTTCGCCGGCTGCCGGCGACGCTCTGCCGCCGCTTCCCAAGCCGGTCCTGTGGCGGCTGGCCCATCTTGCCACGACCATCGAGCGTCACTTCGGCGCGCCGCAGGATGTGGAATGGGCCTGGGACGGCGACCGCCTCTTCATTCTCCAGGCGCGACCTATCACCGCTCTACCGGATCCGCCGCCGCGCATCAACAAAGTACTGCGCCATCTCGCCAGCAACTTTGCCGAAATGCTGCCCGTGCGGCCCTATCCGCTGGACATGGACACTACTATTCCCGCCCTGGGCACCGCCGTGGAACCCATTTTTGTCCTGCTGGGCCTGGATTGGCGCTTCGGCGACCACTTCCATGTCGAAGAGGACGTCGTCGTGCGCTTCGTTCCTCGCTTTCCCCGTCCCACGTGGCGCGTCTTGCTGGCGCCTCTGCGTCTGTTCTTGCGCATTGTGCGTTACGATCCACAACAGTGGCGCTCCGATCACCTGCTGGAACGATCTCAGGCGCGCGCCCGTGAACTCGAGTCGCGAAACCTACAGGCCCTCTCCTGGCGACAGTTGCTGGACATCATGCGCGAGGCGCGACAGATTCCCGCCGTCGCCGGGCAGGTTCGCATCCGCTACTTTCCCGGCGCCGCCTTCGCCGCCGTCCGACTCCGTCTCCTTCTGGCGCTCCTGCGACGCGGCTCGCAGATGGGCGTGCTGCTTTCCGGCGTCACAAACAAGACGCTGGAAGCCAACCTCGCCCTGGAGGAGCTGGCGCGTCAAGCGCGCGCTAACGACGACCTCGCCGCCCTCTTCTCCGCGCACGAAGCGGAAGCGCTGTGGTCCGCGCTTGAAAAGTTGCCCGCCGGCCGCGCCTTCCTCGACGACCTGCGCGCCTTCCTCCATACTTACGGGCACCGTGAAACGATGCTCAGCACAGCCCTGGCGCCCACTTGGAAAGACGCGCCGGACGTCGTGCTGGGCATGATTAAGGGGTTCGTGGCCGATCCGCCACCGGCGGCAAAGACCAGACCGGCCTGGCAGGATGCCCGAGACGACCTGCTGCGACGTCCGCTGTTACGCTTTCGCCCCCTGCGCGCCCTCTTTCTCAACAGCCTTGCCGGCGCACGCCGCCTCGTCCAGATCCGTGAGGATACCCACTTCTATGCGGTAGCCACTCTGCCCGCATTCCGCCGCGTGGCCTTCGAGTTCGCCCGCCGCCTGCTTCAAGCCGGCGTCCTCGACGCGCCCGAAGACGTCTTCCACCTGACGCTTGACGATCTGCGCCGCCTGCAAGGCCCTCCCGCCATCGTGTCGGACCTGCGCGAGACCATGCACCGCCGCAAAGAGAAGCGCGCCGCGCTAGAGAATACACCGCTCGTCGATCCGCGTTACTTTCCGCAGAGCACGGCCCCAGCCGATGCCCTGTTGCGCGGCACATCGGGCAGCCCCGGCGTTGCCGAGGGTCCCGTCCGCCTGATACGCGACGTCACGCAATTCGACAAACTCAAGCCCGGCGACGTGCTGGTTGCCCCCCACACCAACCCCGCCTGGACGCCCCTCTTCCCGCGCGCCGCCGCCGTCGTCGTGGACAGCGGTAGCCCGGCCTCGCACGCCGCCATCGTCGCCCGCGAATACGGCATTCCTGCCGTGACCGCCACCATTACCGCCACGCAAACGCTGCAAGACGGCCAACGTGTGCGCGTTGACGGCAATCTGGGCGCGGTGTTTGACCTGTCCGCTGCAACGGAGCCAAAGTGAGGTGAGATTCGATTGATATGGAAAAACAAACGCAACAGAAGCTGGTTAAAGAAGTCTCCCACGCCTACCTCGAATTTGCCGACGTTATCCGCCTGGCGACGCTTCCTACCTGGATCCACGCCGACCTGACGACCTCTCAGGTAAAGGCCATTTTCCTCCTGGCTCACCACGGTTCACTGCCGGTCGGCAAGCTCGCCTCGCTCCTTGACGTGGGTAGCC
>CAYSMQ010000378.1:0-5018 GCA_964432035.1 uncultured Ardenticatenaceae bacterium | reverse complement strand
AGAATGCCGACCCCCGCGCCAACAAGCGCCCCCGCCAGGCTCGTCTCAAGCGTCGTATCGGCAACGTGTTCTTCTTCGTAGAGAGTCAGCACCTGATCCAGTGGCACGCGCTCTATCTGCGCACCCTCGAATGACGCAGCTTCAAGCTGTTCCTCGGCAATATCTGCATCGCTTTCGGAGTCAAAAAGCCTGACGACCAGGCGCCTGCCTTGACGCCCCTGCAAATCTTGTACGCGTTCGCTTACTTCGACCACGCGCCGGTGCTGTTCTTCCAGCACTTCCTTCACACCCTCGGCAAGTGGCTGCTCCAAGGCTTCCTCATAGCGGCGCACAGCAACGCGTTCACCACGCACGGCCTCGCCCAGCACCACACTTTCGGTTGCCGGCTGCCCAATCGTCATCGCCGCCTTGATGTTTATCCAGCCGCGGTGCGCTGCAGCGAGCAAACCACCGCCCTCCGCCGCCTCGCCGCCCCTTTCGACGACCATGTCGCGCAAGGTTCTGGCAAACTGTGCCCGCTCTTGCGCGTAGGTTTTGAACATGACCTGCAAGCCGCGGTTTTTCACATTTTCGGCGGAGACATTGAAGCCCTTCTCGCTGGCAATACAGAGGCGAATAAGGCGATTGAGGGTAGATACAACCTGTCTTTCTTCACTGGCAGCCATCAGTCGTCCTCCTCAAGGTGGGTCAACACAAAGGGCTTCCGAGTTAATACTGTAGGCAGGCTACATTGAGAACGGCAATGAAAGCGAGGTTAGGGTTGACGCGTAGGCGCCTACGCAGTGTGCCTCCAGTATATTACACTCACCTGCATAGTCGCAATGGACGCTCATAAAGTAACGCCCCGGTCCAGAATCGCTCTTACCTTCAAAATGACGCTAGAGGTGGTCGGCGAAGAACTCGGTGAGCGTTTCCGGATGCTGAACTGCATAGCGATAACCACCAAATCGATGGTGCGTCTCGACAAACAACGGCTCCACGCTGTGCGGTGACTTCGCTGCCATCTGCGCCACATTGCTGACGCTCCCCCAACGATCCCCCGTGCCTTGGATGTAGAGAATGGGCGTTTCTCCAGAGCCACCCGCAGCCATCACCGGCTCGATCGCCGCCAGCGGTAGATGCCCCGCTTGCTGGTAGACTAGCTTGACAAATGCTAATACCGGACCACCGAGGGGGCCAAGTAGATCCTGCGCATAACGCTTGGCGAACAGCTCAGGACTGGTCGGTTGCACTGCTACGCCGGCTGCAATGCGGTCAGTGTGCGGAAGGGAATAAAGAAGCGTGTTGGCGCCCACCGAAAACCCGACAACGCCAATGCGCTCCTGATCGACGTCGTCTCTGGTCGACAAGAAACCGAGAGCACCCAACAGGTCGTTCGATTCCTGCAGGCCAAAAGTAACCGGCCCACCACCGGCGCTCTGTCCGTGATTTCGCAGGTCAAACGATAGAACGTGATAACCAGCCTCATGCAGCTCGTAGGTCAACCGTAAGAGATCGACCTGCAACCCTCCGCTAATATTGGCAAGCAGCGTCTCGCCCGAATCGCCCAGACGGTTCCACGTCCATCCATGAACCAGAACAATGGCCGGTCTCGACGCTGAATCCTCACTTTCCGCCGGTACGAACCAGCCTGATAATCTCATGCCATCGCGAGCCGGAAACTCGACGTCGATAGAGTCAAGCCCCGCGTCGCTGGGTACCGCCCAAAGTCGTTGCCGTGTCGGGCTGATGAGCTGGCGGCTTATGAAGACAACCAGAGCCATCACCAGTCCGGCCAGTAAACCAAGCAGAAAAGTGACGAGCCGCATAACGCGTCGGAATAAGTTCACAGAGGGTCCTCCTTTATAAGACGAGCGCCACATGAGTAGGTGTGACTCCGTCTAATCCAGCTTCAACAATTCCATTATAGCGCAACACCACGTTAGACTCCCGCTAAGGGACATTAGCTGCCAAACAGTCCTCATCCGGCGGGTTCAGCCCATGCCGCGCTACTCAAACGATTCTAAGGGACGACCACGCGCGCGCCATCAGAAGCGTGCGTACTAAATATTTGCGGTGTTCGCCCAAAAGCATCCTGATAGGCATCCTCCAGCGCTTGTCTGAGAGACGCCTCGGCGTCCGAAGCAGCCAGGACGACGATACAACCACCAAAGCCTGCCCCGGTCAATCGGGCTCCGTAGCAACCATCTACATTCCATGCCGTCGCCGCCAGCAGATCCAGTTCGGGAATGCTTACCTCATATAGGTCACGAGCACTCCTATGTGACTCCTCGATCAGGCGGCCGAAGGCTGCAACTTGACTCTGTTTCAAACACTCAGCGCCTTTAAGCACACGCTGGCACTCGTTGACGACATGTTGCGCCCGCCGTCGCAACGTAAGCGGCAGGCGATGCGCGTTTAGTTCAAGCGCCCGAGTTGAAACATCGCGCAATGTGCGGACACCTGGCAGATGACCTGCCAGTACCGATACGGCTTCCTCGCATTGCCTTCGTCTTACATTGTATTCGGAGCTCGCAAGCTCGCGACGTATGCCACTATCGGCAACCAGTATAGAACAATTCTCTGGAAGCGGCACCAGCGCGTGTTCCAGGTTGCGACAATCCAGCAGCACCAGATGGCCCTGGGCCCCATGGAGGCTGGCAAACTGGTCCATAATGCCCGAGGCAAGGCCAATGTACTCATTCTCAGCCTTTTGTCCTAGCCTCGCCAACGCCACACCGCTCAACTCAAGTCCGTCCAGCTGGTTCCATGCCGTGAGAAAAGCCACTTCCACCGCGGCGGAAGAACTAACACCGGCGCCAATGGGCACGTCGCCGGCAAACACGGCGTCAACCGGCGTGACGTTATGCCCCTCACAGTCTAGAGCCCAAGCGACCGCCCGTGGATAATCGGCCCACGTGACCGCCTCAGCCGGATCGCGCGGCGCCGGCTCCGACAGAGAGAACTGTGTCTCCTGACCATCGAAATCGAGGGCCTTAATCGTGACGGTCTGTTTGGCAGCGGAAGCAACTGCCAACCACACAGCTTGTTCTATCGCCGCCGGTAAGACCCAGCCCTCATTGTAGTCAACGTGCGCTCCCAGAAGATTCACACGCCCCGGCGCGCGCACAACCAGTTGCGGCTGGCGTCCAAAGCGCGCGTAAAACGCCTGTTGCACTCTTTCCTGAAGATCCATGTCACTGATGATGGGCCCTATTTACACCCTACGCCTGAAAATCGAGTAATAGCCCCAGCTGCGCCGTGGCCTGTTGAAAAGCGCGCCAGTCATCGGTCCTCAACACGGCAGCAAGGTCGCCGAGACGTTCGCCAATAAAAGGCTTCGTTTTTGGATTGTTTTGCAAGGTGTCCAGGATGCTCGCGTCGCGCACGCGGAGGATGATAGCGCTCTGCAGACGACCTTCGACGCCATTCTCCGACCAGCGCTCGATAGCGCGCTTGACGCTTGCCGGAATTGCGCGTCCGCTGGACTCCTGTAAAAAGGCGAGCACGCGATCCGGCTGTATGCCATCTTCACGAGCACGTTCCAGAGATGCCGGCGTCAGCTGGTACCTGAACGGTTCGGAAAGCTCGTCGGACGACAGAGGCGACGGCCTTGCGACGCGCGCCACCTGGAAGCGCACATAACGGCTGGCATTGAACGGAACCAAGACCACAGCATCAGGCCGCAGCACAATGGGCACACGCACCTCGTCAGCCGAAGGCGATTCATCCGACAACCAGTTGAGAGCCCGTTCCGTTAGACGATAGCGCCCCTCCGAAGTTTCGATCAAGCCTAACCAGGCCATGGGGCCCGTTAGCAGAAATCTTAATAACCGTCCCTCAACCAGGTCCCAGCTTTCAAATCCTCTTAGAAATACATCGCGCTCGACATCGCGGATGTACCAGGTGTCATAGTTTCCTTCTGGGCGCTGGAAGTCTGCGTCGAACTCTTTGATCGTTTGCACCAGGTCGTCGACGACGTGCCAGCTCGGGTCACGGGGGACCTGTTCCAGGAGGACGTTTCGCGCCAGAACTGGATCGTTCTCCCAACCGCTGCCTTCACAGCGCAAACCCGGTGTTCGACATAGCTCGTTCCAGCCAGACGCGCTCCACGCTTCGGCAAGCGTGGACAACTGCGCCTCGCGCGGTTGCTTCAACCAATTCACGGCAGCGCGCGAAGGACGCAGGGCGCCATCCGCGCTACGCAAGAAGCCCAGCTCCTGCGCAAGTGTCAGTAACAGGGATGTGCGCTCCCGCGTATCGTCGAACAGGTACGGCGAAAGCGCGTCCGGCCTGGCAGGATCCAGTTCACCACGTTGCGCGAACGTTAGTAGCGCCGTCAAGTCGTCCACCGCCGCCGTCGTCGCCGATTCATAGCCGGATGGGGCCTCGGCAATGGCCAGCTCGCTCGCATTGCTCTCGCTGACGTCATCCGGAGCCGTTGAAGGCGTCGGAATCTGTCCGGCAAACTCGTTGGGCACGTAATAGTACTCCACCAAGTTGCCACTCTGATCGGCGTTGTCGTAGCCGCGATAGAGCAACCCCCGGTACCATAGCGCCTCGGCGGGATTTTCCGGCGTTAGCCACGGCTCTTCACGCTCCAGACGCCCGGGTCCCATCTGGCGCACGTCGCCAAAGCGGCGAGCAAAGGCGCCGACGGGCATCTTGCCGCCCGCCTGTGCCAACGCCTGAAGTGCGCCGGCCTCTTCCGGCGGCAGATAATTCAACTCCAGAGAGAAGTCTATTTGTTCCAACCGTTCGCTCAACGCTTTGACGCTCGTGGTCTTATCGGCGCCCGTCAATTCCAGCTCCCACCAGTCGCCAATGACTCGTAATATAATTAGATCGTGGTCTGCCAGAGCAGCCTCAAGATCGCGCATTTTCCTCACCCCAGGATTTAACAGCGCTACAGTTAATAAAGTCGAAAAACGATGCAACAAATCTTGATTATATAGTACGAATCGGCCACATGCACCGCTTCTCCGGCGCCTTTACACCCCTATTTAAACGTGCTATACTTTGCCACATACAACGTTACG
>CAYSMQ010000377.1:0-5034 GCA_964432035.1 uncultured Ardenticatenaceae bacterium | reverse complement strand
TCACGAGCAAAGCGTCAAAGACCCGCTCCGGCTGCCCCTGTGAGGGCGATAAGAGCGGTGCAGAGAATTGGCCGGCGCCGTCGATGGCGCGCGCGTTGCAGTAGACAAAATCCAGCTGCGGGCGCCGTTCGAAGAGGGCCACCTGGTCCCTGAGCTTCTCCGGCGCCCACAGATCGTCGTCATCCAGAAATGCCACCAGGTCACCCGTAGACGCCCCCAGGGCCCTATTGCGAACCACAGCCGGTCGTCCGCTGTGGGCAAGGCGTAGGTAGCGCACCGGATGTGAAAGATTTGAAACAATCTCTGGGGTGTCGTCATCAGATCCGTCGTCGGCGACAATAAGCTCAAAGTTGGTGAATGTCTGATTGGCAACACTGTTTATGGCCCCTTTGAGCCAGGCAGAACGGTTATAGGTGGGGATAATAACACTGACGCGAGGTCTTGTTGCCATTGAGTTTAACAGCTTATGTGCGGGGCCACTGGTCCTCGTAAAATAGATGCAGGTGCATTATAGAAAAGTGCTCCTCGTATGGCGAACATCATGGATCCGCAAAAGCGATGAGTCAAACACAGCACGGGCGAAGGCGGCGACACATTGGATTGGTGACGCCAGGCTTCAGCGCCAACGACGACGACTGGTGCATTCCGGCGCTCTTGACCCTGGTGCGCCGCCTCGTCACACGCCATGACGTCACTGTTTACACGCTGCGCTATCCTCACCTTGCGCACTCCTACCAGGTTTCTGGCGCCAGGGTGCGCTCATTTGGCGGCGCCACAGCCGGCGGCTGGCGTCGCCTACCGTTGCTGTGGCGCGCGATCCGCGCTATTGTCGCCGACGCGCGGCAGAAACCATTTGCGCTGTTGCACGGGCTGTGGGCAGACGAAGCCGGTTTTGTAACCGGCGTCGCCGCGCGGCGCTGCGGAGTGCCCTCTCTCGTCTCGCTGATGGGCGGTGAACTGGTGCGCCTTCCTGAAGCAGACTATGGGGTTCAGTTGAGCCGCAGTGGGCGGTTCTTGACCGGAGTGAGCCTACGCTTGGCAAATCTCGTCACCACCGGTTCGCAGCAACTGATGGACCGAGCCGCGACTCATGTGACCCGCGACAGTTTGCGTCGGGCGCCGCTTGGCGTGGATCTGTCGCTATTCCGGCCCGGACCATCCAGGGACGACCCGGGGCTTCGCATCGTGCACGCCGCCTCCCTGACGACGGTGAAAGATCAGAAAACGTTGCTTGGCGCCTTTGCCCGCGCGCGATGGGCGCTGCCGGAAACTGGGGTTACGCTGCACATTGCGGGCGATGGCCCCTTGCTCGGCGCGCTAAAGAGGCGCGCAGAGCGGCTAGACGTAGCCCAATCCGTCTACTTTCATGGCGCTCTTTCGCACGAACGCATGCCAGACTTCTACCGTTCGGGCGAGCTTTTTGTGCTCAGTTCGCTATACGAGAGTCAAAGCATGGCGCTCCTGGAAGCAGCCGCCTGCGGCCTGCCGGCAGTGGGCACAGCCGTCGGTCTGCTCCCCGAGCTACTGCCAGATTCGCTATTGGCCAACCCAGGCGACGAAGAGGGGCTGGCGCGCGCCATGCTGCGACTACTGCAGAACGACAGGATGCGCAGCGAAGAGGCGCATAGGATACAGTCGCGGGTCAGTAGACACTATCGTCTGGAAGCGACGATTCCACGTCTTCTGGCCATCTACGACGAACTGTTGGTGGAGGCAGCGTGACGGGATCCGCCGCCTTCTAGTGGCGTACGAGCGGCAAGACCCAGGACCATGGCTGTTAGTAGCAGTCCACTATTAAGCGCCCAGGGATAGCTATCAAAAAGAGCAATGAGAGCCAGCGCCATCCAGGCACACATGGCACAAAGCAAGGCCGCCTCCGCTTTGCGCCACAAGAGGATGAAGCGCGCCAGCACCACAATATTGATGAACAGCCAGAGCAATGCGCCCGGGAGTCCGATTTCGGATGCCAGCAAGAGGGGAACGCTATGAACCGACTGCGCAGGTAACTGCGGTCGCAAGCGTGGCATGGTCAGAGGAAAGTTGCCGGCGCCGATGCCGCCGAACGGACGTTGCTCAATGATTTCTAAGGCGAGATCGACTAATTCGGCCCGTTCGGAAAGGGAGCGTGTCTCCAGTCCTGTCTCCGGGAGCTCCTCCGATAACGCCGGCAAGCGGTTGGCAATCGGGCTCAGTCGCGTTCTGACCTGAGCGTCGGCCACAAGCAAAAAGCCGAGAAACAATCCTAGCGCCCCGCTGGCGGCAAGGATCAACGTGCGGCGCCTTTGCGGACGTTTTACATAACACACGATCAGGGCCAGAGGCATCGTCAGACCCACCGCCAACCACGCGCTGCGCGAAAAGGTGAGCCACAGCGCCGTCCACATCAGCCACCAAAGCCCAACTGCCGGCAGACGATCAAGCCAGGGCGTGAGCAGCAGAAGCCCGACGACCAGAAACCCGCCCAGCACGTTGGGATGAAAGGCCAGCCCATAGGCGCGTAACAGGCGCGCGCCGTCGACAAGAAGAACGGCTGCGCCGGGAATCTCCGGGCGCAGGGCAAGCTCACCTGGTAGATTGAGCGGACTCTGGACGGCTACCTGGATGATACCGACGATGGCGTGTACGCTCAGCCCTCCGGCGAACGCCAGGACCAGGCTACGCGCCGGCGTAAGACGCTGCAGAAACCATAGGTACAGATAGAAAGCCAACAACCAGCGCACGGCTACGTAGAAGGTGAAAGGGGGCGCGACTGACTGAGGAATGGACACGAAGGCCAGTATGCAAATGGCAGCCAGCGAAATCGTGAAAGGCAACGGACCGCGCCTCCAGCGGATCTCGGTGATTAGCGTAATAACAAGCAAGAAAGCCAGCGGCAAATCGGCCAGGTAGAAACCAGGCTGCGCGTACAAGGCGAACACATTGACGTCCACCCGGGAGCCAATCGCAAAGAAAACTGAGAAAGGCATTAGTAAGGCTAATATGTATGTCAGCCCCTGTAACTTGCGCCGGGTAGCACCGCTCTGCTGCTCGTCGAATTCCAGAAACCCCATTTCCTGCATTATATCGCGCCTCGAGCGCGAGCAAACCGTGCAACAAGCCCTACTGGTGCTCTGCGCGCGTCACATGGACGCTTTCGAAACGGTTCTGGCGCTTCTGGACAAGGCCAGCATTGTCAGCTACAACTTGCCCCCACTGGCTCACGCAAACTGACGAATCCAAGGACCCATCGTGCCGCCAACCCTTAGCTTCCGGAGAATCTGCAAATGAATCGTTCACAGCTGGTCCGCGCTGCGCTGGCAGCCGGTCTGCCCATCATCGCCGTCATTCTGCTATGGGCAACGACAAACGCGCCCGTGCATGTCGCGCGCGGCAAATCGTCCGCGCTTCCCATCGCAGACAGGCTGTCTCCGGAGCAACAACAAGCACAGGATCTGGCGCTAAGCGACGCGCGCGTGCAGGCGCACACCGTTGGACGCAATGCGGAGGTCTTCGGCGTTCGCCGCGTCGTTGCACAACAGTTTACGCCCGCCGCTACAGCATGTGGCGCGGCCGATTGTCGCCAGGTTGAGATATACGTTTTTGACGAAGACGCCGCCGTACTTGCACTCGTCAACCTGGATACGAACGTTGTTCTGGACGTGCTATACCAGCCGGGGGTTCGACCTGGCATCAATCGCCGCCTGGCGGAGCGCGCGCTGGAGGTGGCGCTCAACGCACCGGAAGTCATCGAGGCGCTCGGTTTCCGGCCCCTGGCTGCCGACATGCCCCCTATCCCGTCGGGAGTGCCTGGTCGCTCGTGCGAGGTGGGACACTATTGCGTGGCGCCCGCCTTCGAGCTAAATGGGCGCTATCTCTGGGCCATCGTCGATCTGACGACTGAAACGCTCGCCGGCGTCCATTGGGGGCAGCCCATGCCCGCCGAGCAAGGGGATACTCCGCCGTCGCTGCCCGAAGGCTGCCCGCAACCGGGCAGCGTCGATCGCGACGGTTGGACCCTGAACTACGCGACCACGGGAAGCGACGGCCTGAGCGTAGACGACGTCACCTACGAAGGCAGACAGGTCTTGACAAGTGTGAAGCACGTCGAATGGCACGTCGACTATGGTCCAAGCTTTGGTTTCGTGGACGAGCCGGGGTGCGGCGCCGGTGGCGGCGGCTACCAGATTCCCGCATTTGGCGAAACTCAGATCATCACCTTGACCGATGAAACGGGCGCCAGTATTGGTTTTGAACTGGTTCAAGATTTTCGCAACGCGAATTGGGGCAGTAATTGCAACTACCGTTATGAAAACCGGCTGCAGTTTTATGCGGATGGCCGTTTTCGCATCGCCAGCGCCGCCTACGGTCGTGGTTGCGATCCGCAAAACACTTACCGCGCCGTTGTACGCATCGACGTCGCCGTGAACGGTGACGACGGAGATACGTTCAGCTACCTTGCCGGCGACGGTTGGCGTCCGGTGCTTACGGAGACATATCGCACGCCGTACGAGGAGGCCGAACACGGCCCGCACGTCTACGACCAATCGAATCGTGCCTGGGCCGTCTTTGACGCCGGCGGTAGCGGTTACCACGTCGTCGGTGACGTAGGTCAGTATCCACAGAGTCAAGGCGCAGCTCCCTTTTTTTACGTGACACAATACCATGCCGAGGAAGGGGAGACGGATATGGGAACGCTTGGCGAATGCTGTTTTGACGACCACCGTCAGGGTCCGGAAATATACGTGGACGGCGAGGACGTCACTGCCACGAATCTCGTTCTATGGTACGTGCCACAAATGGTAACGCAGGCGGAATCAGAACCCGAAAGCAATGACTACTACTGCTGGACTGTCAGCGGCGAACCGGATCCTGAAACATACCCCTGTATCGTGGGCCCGATGTTTGTACCGTTCTCCGGCCCACTCACCTATCACTTTCCGCTGGCCATTCGTAATTAGACGATTTGGGCGGAGCGGGATGCAACGTAATCAGCGTTATCTCAGGCGGTGCAAGGAGGCGCACGCGCGGGGCGCTTAGCCCTTCCAAACCAACCCC
>CAYSMQ010000376.1:0-5045 GCA_964432035.1 uncultured Ardenticatenaceae bacterium | reverse complement strand
ATAGTAAAGTATAGTGCGTGGGATGTCAAGTTGAATTCGTGCCGTCTTGCCATGTCAGGCCATGGCTTCGCATTATATTCGACGAGATTCGATGAGATCTGAAGCTTTGGTCTCGGCTATGCGTTATACATATAGAATGAACGCACTTGCCACAGAGATTGACGCGCTATTGCAGAAGGAGGAAATCGACCAGCAACGGGTCGCCGAGCTGCTGGTCGATCATTACTACACCTATCT
The DNA here is from genome assembly GCA_964432035.1 of uncultured Ardenticatenaceae bacterium. GTDB lineage: Bacteria > Chloroflexota > Anaerolineae > Promineifilales > Promineifilaceae > JAAYYY01. Next base: position 4,808 of record CAYSMQ010000376.1, on the reverse strand, counting down.
GCATCGTCTGGCGAGCGCCGTGCTGGGCAATGGGGAAGACGCCGACGATGCCGTACAGGAGGGGCTGTTGCGGGCGCTGGAACAGCTTGATTCATACCGGCCGGGCACCAACTTGCGCGGCTGGCTGTCGACAATCGTTGTGAACAAGAGCCGAGACGTGCGGAGGCGGCGCACCATGCGTGAAAAGTACCGTCGCCTGTGGGAACAGGTACGGGGCGCCAGCCGCTCGGTCGAAGAGCACGCAACGAATCGTAGCGCGCGCTCTGCCCTCTGGGCGGCTGTAGACCTGCTGGGCGAAAAGCACCGCCTGCCGCTCGTTCTGTACTACGCCTACGGCTTTAGTGTCTCGGACATCGCCTCGATCCTGGATGTGCGCGAAGGCACCATACATTCGCGCCTGCATACAGCGCGCAATCAACTGGCAGGCGTGCTCGTACTGAACGACAGCGAAGAACTAGTACTGGAGATCCTTGATGAATGAGCTGTCACACGACGACGCCAGCTATTTGCTGTTGCGCGGATATCTCTCGGCAGATGAGCGGAAGGCACTGCGCAAGCATCTCGCGCAGTGTGACGCCTGTCTCCACGACGCCGCCGTTCACGTCTTTCTGGCTCGCGAGCTTCCGAAAGTCGCGGCTCACCCTGTCAATCGGCAGCAGTTTCGAAAGCGCTTTTTGGACAAGGTGCAACAGAAGCAGCGCCGCAAGCAATGGTCAAGGCCAATCTACGCGCTTGCCTCGCTCTCTATGGTGATCCTAACAGTAATCGTTGGCTGGCTATGGACTATACAACTGGCGGAGACCAGCACACCACCATCCGTCCAAGACAACCTGCCGCCCACCGAAGCGCCGCCGGCAATCGCTGTCTCGCCCACCCCGGAGCCACCATCAATCACGCCGAAGGGCACCCTTATCACACGCACCATCCCCGCTCCATCGCTGCAAGGCGCGCTGATAGAAGAGGTAGCCGAGCAGATTATCGCCGTCTACTTGCCTCCATCTTACGGGCAATCAGACCGGCGCTATCCCGTCGTCTATTGGCTATCTTCAGGTGAAGGTCCCAGCGAGGGCAGATACCGCATTGGCGAAGCGCAGCAGGCGATGGATGAATTACTAGAGGCAGCGCAAGTGCAGGAAATGATTGTCGTCGTTCACCCGCTCCCTTACAGGCGCCCTATCCTCTACCATAACTCGCCGGTGAGCGGAAACTGGGCCGATTTCCTGCTTTTGGACGTTGTTGGCTACGTTGACGCCAATCTGCGTACCGTCGCCCAGCCTGGTGCTCGTGGTTTAGGGGGCGAGGCTTTCACAGCAACGAACGTGCTGGATATCGCCATGCGACATCCCGGTGTTTTTGGCGCCGTCTACCTAAAGCACCCGCTGCTGTTCGTCCCGGGCGCCATGGATAATTCTTTCCTCACATCACGCCAGTCCGTGCGTGGGGTACTGAATGTGTTGTCCGAACTGGACGGGCTCTCGCCGCAGGAGGCTCACGAGCGCTACACTGAGATACTGAACGAACAAGAACAACGCCTGGACTATACCCTCACGATGCTCTATGGCATGGCCTACGTTCCTAACGCGGATGGGACGGCGCCATATTTCGACTATCTTTACGTCGCCGAAGACGAGCCCGCCGAACAGGAGGTCTGGGAACGATGGGAACAAGGGTTCGGTGGTGTGCCCGAAAAGATAGCGCAGCATGCCGCCGCCTTGCGCCAGCTGAACGGACTGTATATCGAATACAGTCCTCACAGCATGTCATTCAGCTGGAGCAACGAGGGCGCACCTTATCTGGCACAACAGCTTGAGGCGAGTGACGTGCCTTTCACCCTGGACGAGTACGTGGGAAGCGCCGTGCTGGACACTGTGGCACGCATGAAGGCGGCGATGTTTCCTTTTTTCTCAGACGTGCTGGCTGGGCCCGAATAGGCGCCGGCGCGGCCGGGCCCACCCTAATTGAAACTCCGCTCCAAAAACGCAAGTACCCGTGCCCACGAATCGGCGCTGGCATGTGCAGTGCCCTGCGGCGTGCCGCCGACGGAGAATCTTTCGCCGGAGACGGGATGGATGGCGAAGTGGCCGCGGGTGGGCCGGTAGGGGACGCCGATGAAGTGACCGGCGTTTTCGTAGGCCAGGTGTTCGTACTCGTAGGGGTGATTGTTTTGGCGCAAGCGGGTCATGGCGATCTCTGAGAATTCTGTAGATGGCCAGACCTGGTCGTCCCGGCCCGAGATGAGGAGGATGGGGCCGTTGATTTGTTCCACGGCAATGGCGGCTTCTTCAGGGTTTTCTAGCGAGGAAGGAAAAGGGACTGGCTCCCCCTCATAGGTCCATGCCGGTCTCAGGTCTTGGTCGCTGCCGTAATGGCCTGCCCACGTGACGCCGCTGCCGACGTAAGAGACGACAGCCCTGAGTTGCGGGTAGGTTGCGCCCAGAAGCAGGGCCAGCTCGCCGCCGCGCGAGGTTCCGATTACTCCGAATTTCTGATCGTCGACAGACTCCTGCGACTGGAGCCAGTCAATGGCCGTCTTGAAGTATGCAAGCGGAATCTCGGCAAGCGCGTTGGGCAAGCCAGGACCGCCAAAGTAGTCTAGCGCCAGGGTAGCATATCCGTGGGCCGCGAGTAGGGCGGCTTTGCGTAGATCCTGCCCTCCCCCTGAACCGCCGAGAACGAGCAGAGCAGGATGCGGCCCTTTAGCGGCAGGTACAAAAAACTCGCCTGCCAAGCCGTGCTCTTCCAGAGATATAGTTTCTCTCACCAAATCATCGGCCAGCCACATGCGCCTAAGGTAGGCGGGGCCAACCTGGGCCTCTGCAGTTGTGGCGCTGAAGGTGACCATCGCGATTTGAGCGGCAGAAGGGGCAAAGTAGGAATACTCGGCGTCGGGCACGTCGGGGGCCATGGACCACAGTAGGCCCATAGCATCGACCGCGTCGTAGGTGCCGGTGATGGGCGCCTGGGTAGTAAGGTCGACCACACCTCGATCGTCTGCGGTGAAAACGCCAAAGGACTCCCAGTCGCGGTTAAGGTTGTCGCTCAGAGAGGCGGTGAGGGTGACGGTCTGGCCCGGCTCCAGGCCCACGATTTCAATCTTCACTGCTTCGTCGAGTAGGGCGCTGTCCGGTTGGATGCGGATGGCGGGCGCCAGCTGAGGTTGCGACGTCGCCTTCGTTGTAAGAGGGGAGGTCGACGTGGGCGCCGGCGATTCGGTGGCGGGCGACGTAGCAGTGGGCGGCGCCAGTTCTGCCGTCTCCTGTTCCGAGGGCACGGATACTCCGTCGGAACAGGAGACAACTTGAAGCGCGGCCATTAGTAGGGCGACCAGGAACAAGGCCTGTGCTAAACGTCCGGTCTGCTGCATGCCGGCGATTGCCTCGCTAAGTGCGCAACGCTCTAATTCCCGCAGGGATCGACGTTGCGCCAGTTCAGTACCGTATCGGAGACCAGCATGTTGCCTTCGCTGCCGTAGTCGAGCGTGAGCGTGCGGTTGTCAATTTCCTCGCAGGCGGCGCCCTTCTCCACATCGAAGAAGTCGGGTGAACCAAGGGTGTACTTGTATTCGATGTTGGTGCCTTCGAGGCCGCTGAGCGTGATCTGCCATTCGTACGTGCCGACCTGATCCAGCGAGACGGCGGTGGAGTCCCAGTCGGGCATATTGCCGTCCAGGCGGCTGAGCGTGCCGGCGATGTGTACATCGCGATCGGTGGGCGTCCAGTCAGGTACGGTGACGTTGAAGGTGACGTTGACCGTGCGCCGCTCGGCGGTGGCGGTGACGGTGTTGGAGGGGTCGGAGCGGTTGTAGCTGGTGTCTACGGCGATGATGTAATACTCATAGGTGTTGCCCTGGGCCACGGTCTCGTCCACATAGCCAGTTGCGCTGGCATTATCGAGCGTCGTTAGCAGCGCGTCGTCGCGGTAGATCTCGAAGCCGGCTAGATCGCCGTCGGTATTGGGGTGGGCGTCCCAGGCCAGCTCGACGCTGTTGGGTGCGGCGGAGACGACGGCGAGGCCCGTGGGTGCGGGCGGGGGCGTGGCGTCGCCGGTAGCGTTGACGGTCAGCTTACCAGGGTTGGCGGGCAACGCGCCGGGTGGGACCGGGCCGTTGAGGTCGGCGTAGAGCCAGGATTGGCCGTTGTTTGTGCTGTAGCGGTAGAGGTAGTCGAAGATGCCCACTTCCTGGGGCAGCATCTGGGCCACGAACTCGTCGTTATTGCCGGCGTCGACGTTGAAGTCTGCGGTGGTCCAGGTCCAGGCCGCGTTGCCGTCAGGGTTGGTACCTTCAGGGCCGAAGCCCAACTGCGCCAACAGGTTATCTGTGGGGCCGGGCTGGTCGGTGACACCGTCGATCCACACCTGGCCGTAAACGTTCTCGGAGAGGCTGCCAAAGTCGATGGTATGGTTGATGGTGGGAGGCCACTGCAGGTTGGCCCAGCCGATTTCGTAGGCAGGCACGGCGCCGGCTTCGTTGGAGAAAGGACCTTCGTTGCCGGCGGCGTCCACGGCGGAGACGACGTAGTAGACGGGCTGCCCGCTGCGCAGGCCGAGGTCGTCAAAGGTGGTGGCGGTGATTTCGTCCAGGAGGACGTAGCCACCGCCGCTGACGGGGCTGCGGTAGATGCGGTAGGCAGCTGCATCTGCCACAGGGCTCCAGGAGAGGGAGACGTCGGCCCCGTCGGTGGCAGCGGTGAGAGCGGCCGGCGCGGACGGAGCGACGAGGTCCTGGCCCGGCGCGGGCAGGAGCACGGCGGCGCTGAGGCCGGGGAGGGTGACCCGTAGCACGCCGTTCTGGGCAGTGACGTCGCCCA
>CAYSMQ010000375.1:446-5060 GCA_964432035.1 uncultured Ardenticatenaceae bacterium | reverse complement strand
CTGTCGCGATGGCGTACAAGCTCTAGTGCCCAAAAAAGGCCGCGCCCCCGAATATCTCCCACACGCGGATGATCGCCCAAAAAAGCCCGCAGTTCGCTCCCCAGTACGTCTCCCATGGTGGCTGCACGTTCGACAAGTCGTTCGCGCTGTAATATGCGCAGGGTTTGCCGCGCTGCCGCGGCGCCAACGGCATGGTGGCTGAACGTGCCGCCATGGTTGAAATCCCCCAATTTCGCGGCGATGAGGTCAACGTGGCGGCGATGCGTGGCAACGGCGCCCAGTGGAAAATAGCCACCGGCGATGCCCTTAGAAGTCACGAGGATATCGGGTGTAACGTCCCAATGTTGGATGCCCCACCATTTGCCGGTTCTTCCCAGACCGCAGAGGATTTCGTCGGCGATGAGCAGAACGCCGTATTTGTCGCATATCCGTCGAATGGCGGGCCAATAGTCATCCGGCGGCGCCACCGCGCCCAGACTGGCGCCACTAATCGGTTCGGCGATGAAGGCGGCAATGTTAGCCGCGCCGTAGCCCAGGATGGTTTCTTCCAGGTGTTGCGCCAACGCTTCACCAGTCATTGGCTTACGGTAGGGATAAGGATGCCGGATATGGGGGCCGTCGCGCAGCATAGGGAGGTAAGCGCTGCGCAGCCCAGGACGACCGCTCACTGCCAGCGCGCCCAGCGTTGTGCCGTGATAGCTCATGGAACGAGAGATAATCAGGTGGCGCGATTCTTGACCGCGGGCCATTTGAATCTGCCGGCTGAGCTTGAGCGCCGCTTCGACGACTTCTGAGCCGCTACTGAGGAGAAAGACGCGTGCATCGTCCAGCGGCAGGACGGTCGCCAGCTCTTGTGCATAGCTTTCCACGGCGTCGCTGGTGAACATGATGGCGTGAGCGTAAGCAACTGCCTGCGCCTGTTCGGCCATGGCCTGCACGATCTGTGCGCGTCCATGCCCCACATTAACAACCAGCGGCCCCCCAGACCCGTCCAGGTACCGCTTTCCGCTCTCGTCAAATAGATATACGCCACGTCCGTGCGAAATTAGCGGTCGATCATGCGCCAGTTTGCGGTAAAAGACGGAGCCGTGAGGATGTGAATGAGTCATTGTTATGCGGTGGCGGCAACGCTGGTTCGCCGAATTCAGCGATATAGTCCTTGTGGATCTAATTCCTCGCGCACAATGCGCAACTCCTCGTCGGAAGGGAGTTCTATTTCGCGTAGCGACTCTGATATTCGCAACGCCCAGCCAATTTCCTTCTTTATCTGGTCTACCGTGTGGCCTGGAGCCAGCGCCGTTAAGGTCATTTCACGATCGGCATTGTCGAAATCGAAGAGCGCTTTGTCGGTAATGACGAGTTGGGGACCGCTGCCGGGGAAGGGCTTGCTCTCGGCGTTTTCCTCGCCTTTGTGGTGACCTGGGCTCGTCAAAAAATCGAGGCTCTCGACAAAGGCGCGCTGTTGCAGCCGCATAATCATGAACGTAGCCTTGGCGTTGATGGCAATCTCGCAGGCGCCACCGGAACCGGGCAAGCGCACTTTAGGATTCGTATAGTCACCAATAACAGTGGTATTCAGATTACCAAAGCGATCAATCTGCGCACCGCCTAGCAATGCAACATCTATCAGCCCTCCTTGGAGATAGTACATGAAGAGATCGGCCATGCTGCCTACTGATGTGGCGCCACTGACCAGCGTCGGATCACCAATGGACAGGGGTAGGCGGGCAGGGCGGGCGCCGAATACCCCGCTTTCATATACGAGTTCCATCTGTGGCGAGTGGCTACGACGCGCCAGGTTACACGCGATATTGGGCAGGCCCACACCGACAAAGACAACGCGCTTGCCTTTTAGGGCCCTTGCCGCGCATACGATCATTAGTTCCGAGGGTGTAAAGTTCATGCTGGCCTCAATCAGTCGTAGCGACCGTAGCTAACGGGAGAGGCGAAGAGATCGCCGGCCTTCAGTTTTTCCAGCCGTTGCTCGCCCAGTTTATTCAAATAAGCAGCACGATCCGCAACACCGTAAACCCATTCGTCGAGCCAGACCTCAGTACGCGCCTGGTCGCGGGATATGTCCTCCCAGCTCAGATAAAACTCATTGTCCCGATCGTAGTACCCCTGAACATAGCTGGGATGGGCGCCGTAAGGTTCATGCACGACGGCATCGACAATAAGTCCGGGAATCAGCGTACGGTTGGGATCGGCGCGAATGATCTCTTCGCCTACGATCTCTTCGACGACGACGATGACGTGTTGAGAGGCAAAGGCGACTTCCTTTTGTATACCGAGCAAGCCCCAAAGTTGGGTGTTTCCCTGCCTGTCGGCGCGCTGGGCGTGAATGAAGGCGACATCAGGATTGAGTGGCGGCACCACGGCGATTTCTCCGTCACCATAGGGGCTTTCGACGAAGGCGATGTTCGAGTTTACAGACGGAATGTCGCTCTCGATGTAACTACGAAGGGGAAAGAAGGGCAGTTTGCTGGCGCCGGCCATATAGCGACCGACCATGCCGAAGTGTGAGTACTCTTCCAGCTTGAGTGGCCTGGGTATGTCCTTTTCCACGGCGCGGCGAATGCAGTGCAAGCTGCCGACCCCGGGATTACCCAGGTAGCTAAAAACGAGCTTTTCGACAATTCCCGCCGCAACCATCTGATCATAGACTAGGTCCGGCGTCAACCGGCACAGGGTAAGCCGTTCCTTGCCCTGTCTGATTATCTCATGTGCTGCAGCAAAGCAGATGAAGGCGGTAAAGCCCTCGATTGCCACGGTCGTCCCGTTGGCAACGTACTGGCTGACTGCTTCGCGCATTGTGATTGCTTTTGTGGGAGGCTCCATGGCACAAGGAAGAGAAGGCGCGTCAAATCCTAATGACGCACCTTCTCGTCAGGTCAGTCTATGACGGTCTGGCTCTGTTCGTGCATGTACTGCTGCACGTAATAGGGACCGCCGCCGGCCTTGCCGGTCGAGCCACTCCCTTTCCAACCGCCAAAAGGTTGGTATCCAGGCCACGCACCGGTGGTCGCGCCGGCCTTGCGATTCACGTAGACAACGCCGGCTTCGATGTTATCCAGGAACCACTGAACCTCTTCATCGTCCTCGCTGAAGAAACCGGCCGTAAGACCATAATCGACGCCATTGGCGCGCGCCATGGCCTCGTCCAGGTCCTCAAAGTCGGCGACGGTGACGATGGGCAGGAACATCTCATGCTTCCAGAGCCGATGGTCTTTGGGAAGCTCGTCCACAATCGTGGGCTCGACGTAATACCCGTTGCCCTCTTCCAGCACGTTGCCGCCGTAGACGATGCGCCCGTTTTCAGCCAGGTCTTTCACGAAGCGCTTGTAATCATCGTAGGCGCCTTTGTTGATAACGGGCCCCATCCAGTTTTCACGCTTGGAGGGGTCGCCTACGCTAATGTCAGCGGTTAGCGCTACCAGCTTCTCCATGAATGGTTCTTTGACTTCTCCATGGACGAATACGCGCGAGTTGGCAGAGCATTTTTGCCCTTGCAGCCCAAACGCGGAACGCATGACGCCCAGCGCAGCTTCATCAAGGTCTGCCTTACGGCTAATGATCGAGGGATTCTTACCACCCATTTCGGCAATGCAGGGACGAGGATACTTGCCCTGCGCGAACTTGCGATATATGTCCATGCCGACATCATAGCTGCCGGTGAATGTGATGCCGGCAATGTCTGGATGGTCGACGATGGTTGCGCCAACGGTGCGTCCGCCGCCCGTGACGAAGTTAAAGACGCCATCCGGCAGGCCGGCCTCGCGGAAACACTCTGTCAAGAGCCATCCGCTGTAGGCCGTGTCCGTAGCCGGCTTAAAAACGACCGTGTTGCCGGCAACCAGCGCGCCGCCGCTGGGTCCACCGGCGAGCGCGAATGGGAAGTTAAACGGCGAAATGACGGCCCACACGCCATACGGGCGGAGCACGCTTTGATTGTGATGCTTTTCGCTCTCTTTGGCCATCTTCTTGACGAAGCCGTTGTTCTCTTCCATCTGATCGCAGTAATAGCGAATGAGATCGGCCGTCTCCTCGACGTCCCCGAGCGCCTCCAGCCGGTTCTTGCCGACCTCCAGGCTCATCACGGCGGCGATGTCGAAAAGCCGATCGCTGATCACGTCGGCGGCCTTGCGCATCAGGCTTACGCGCTCTTGCCACGGGGTGCGGCTCCAGCGAGGAAAGGCTGCTTTTGCCGCTGCCACGGCGTCCTTTGCGTCCTGTTCCGTTCCTTTCTGAAAATGCGCCATCTCCAAATCCAGATCCACCGGGCTCACCTTGGTGAAGGTTTCGTCCGCAGTACGCTCCTCGCCATTAATGTACATGGGAAACGTCTTACCGAACTGGGCCCGCGCCTTCTCGACGGCCTCGTCAAACATCTCATGAAGCTTAGGACTGGGGCTGGAAAGGGTGGCGTATGTAACCTTGAAATCACGTTCGGTCATCAATATGCCTCCTGAAAACTAAGTGGGTAATGGTGGAAATACGGCACCATAGCGATTCAATTGCAATCGCCACCGTTATTATACTGTAAAGGTGGCCTGCGCCAACGTAAAGGAGGGAATATCAAAGACGATTACAGCCGGTTGATCCAGTTTCTTCCAG
>CAYSMQ010000375.1:0-436 GCA_964432035.1 uncultured Ardenticatenaceae bacterium | reverse complement strand
TGTGATTCGCCCCTTACCAGGATCCGTACCGCTCGCGTAAAGCGCCGGCACGCCTCCTGCGCCGTCTCGGCGCCAAACACCAGTTCCTGCGGTTCCGCGAAGAATCTCTGCAACGTAGTGAGAAACGCATTTTGTGACAGATAAGCAGTTCCGGTACGCACGTGCTCATGCACGCCCTCGGCGACTTTTAGCGGCACACCGAGCCCGGTGGCAGTCAGCTCAGCCGTCTCCACTGCCTTACGCTCGTTGCTGCAATAGATTTTTTGCAGGTCGAAGGATTGGAGGTGATTTGCCAGCAGCGCACAGCGCTCCCGGCCCAGGTCCGACAGTCCCCACCTGGATGGCGCCACGTCCGGTTCTGGACGGCTCTGCGAATGGCGAATCAGGATGAGCTTGCGTCGGGACACGTCGGACAACGCGCCTACGGCTAGCTGTT
>CAYSMQ010000374.1:487-5062 GCA_964432035.1 uncultured Ardenticatenaceae bacterium | reverse complement strand
TGAAGCTCGCTGATATCGATGCGAGTCTGCAGGCCGCGGATCGGGCCGACCTCGGACGACATCGACCTGAGCCTCGAGAACAACGTTCTCACGCTCAAGGGCGAGCGCAAATTCGAGAAGGAATCAAAGGAAGAGAATTACCACAGGATCGAACGCTCCTATGGCACGTTAGGCCTGGATCTGATGCGCGGAGGGCTGGCCGCGCCGCAGGCGCTGCAGGCCCTGCTGGCGGCGGACGAACAACGAGAGTTCCGCCAGGTAGCCATGATCGACTGCGCCGGGCGCGTGGCGCAACACATGGGAACGCACTGCCTGCCGCAGGCGGGCATGGCCTCGGGCCCCGGCTACGCCGCGCAGGCCAACATGATGGCCCGCGATACCGTGTGGGGCGCCATGGCCGGCGCGTTCGAAGAAGCCCGCGACCGCGCCGGTCACGGGCAAGGAGATAGCCGGCTGGCAGACTGGCTGCTCGCCGCGCTGGAGGCAGCCGAGACCGAAGGCGGCGATATTCGCGGGCGCCAGACGACGGCTTTGTTGGTCGTAGGCGCCCAAGAACCGCGCCTACCGCTTGTCGATTTGCGCGTGGACCACCACCCCAAGCCGGTGGCCGAGCTGGGCCGCCTACTGCGCTTGCACCGCGCCTACGAGGCCGAATACGCCATCTCCGGACTGGCGGCAAACGGCGAGCGTGATCGGGCCTACGCCCTGGTTCACAAAGTGCTAGATTTGGCGCCCGGAGAAGACTACCTGCGCTACCTGTGCGCCGTACATCTTGCCGGCGATTTGCAGCGCCCGCAAGAAGCGCAAGACCTGCTGCAGGAACTTGTGTTGCGCCAGCCCCTGTGGCGCGAGTACCTTCAGCGCGACGTCTCTGCCGGCGTGTTCGGCGCGCCGGGGGCCACGGCATCGCTCTACAAAGCGCTGGAAGAAGAAGAGGTATAAATGGCAGAAACAATCGCTCGCAGCGGGCCGGCGGAGCTACCAGAAGACGAGGCGCGCACCTACTGGCAAGACACAATCAGCCAGCTACTGCGCCATCGCCTGGGCATGCTCGGGCTGATTCTAACCATCGTGCTCATCATCATGGGCATTTTCGGCCCTTACATCGCGCCATACGATCCCAACGCCATCGACCCCGTGGCCCGCTTTGCGCCCCCGTCGCTGGATCATCCCATGGGCGGCGACGATTTTGGCCGCGACATACTCAGCCGCATCTTGCACGGCGCCCGCGTCTCCCTGCAGGTTGGCTTCATCGCCGTGGGCATCGCCGCCACCGTTGGCTCCACACTGGGCCTGGTTGCCGGTTATGCCGGGCGCGTCGTGGACGAAATAATCATGCGCGCCATGGACGTACTCTTCGCCTTCCCCGCCATTCTATTGGCCATCGCCATCATGGCCGCGCTGGGCAAGGGCGTGGAGAACGCCATGATCGCCATCGGCATCGTCTACATCCCCATCTTCGCCCGCATCGCGCGTGGCTCGGTGCTCAGCATTCGTGAAGAAGAGTTCATCGAAGCGGCGCGCTCTTGTGGCGCCACCGACGTGCGCATCCTGTTCAAGCATATTTTGCCCAACGCCATGGCGCCCCTAATTGTAGAGACCACGCTCAGTCTGGCCTTCGCCATTCTGGCCGAAGCGGCGCTCAGTTTCTTTGGCCTGGGTCTACAGCCGCCGGACGCCAGCTGGGGCCGCATGCTTTCCGAGGGCCGCGGCTTCTTCCGGCAGGCGCCCTGGATGGCCATCTTCCCCGGCCTGGCCATCATGTTCACCGTCATGGGCTTTAACTTCCTGGGCGACGGTTTGCGCGACGCCATGGATCCCAGCCTGCGGGGCCAGCGGTGAGCGAAGCGCCACTAACTACAGAAAAAGTGCCATCGCCACCGTCGCCGGTGGCGCCGCCGTCGGCGACGACGTCCCGGTCCGCGTTGCTCCTTGCCCTGGCCCTGCTCTCCGGCGCCGGCTTGCTGCTAGAAATCTCACTCACGCGCCTGCTCTCCACGCTCTACTACCCGCCCACGGTCTTTGCCGTCATCTCCCTGGCCCTCTTGGGCCTGGGCCTCGGCGCGGCGCTGGTCACCGCGCGTGCCGGTTGGCGCCGGTCGCGCCACGCATCCACATTCGCCGCGCTCGCCGCACTCAGCGCCCTGCTTCTGGTGGCCTTCGCCGTGTTTACCGCGCCCCTTAGCATCCTGCCTCTGCTCCTGCTGCTCGTCATCGTGCCCTTCCTTTTTAGCGGCATGACCTTTGCCGTCCTCTTCGCCGAGCACTCGGCAGCCAGCCCGCGCCTCTACCTGGCAGACCTTGCCGGCGCCGGCCTGGGCGCGCTGCTGGCGGTGCCTGTGTTGGATTGGGTGGGGGGTGTAAACGGCGTCGTGGTAGCGGGTCTGGCTTTAGGTCTGGCAGGATGGGGACTGGAGATTGGAGAGGTTCGTAGTGAGCGCTTCAGCGCGCCCTCCCGCGCTAAAGCGCTCACGATAAGCCTTCAGCGGCTGCCGGCGGTCGTCGCCTTGGTGGCAGTGTTGGTGTTGGCAGGGAACCTGGCGACCGGCTTCTTAACCATCGACATGGGCCGGCTATCCAGCGAGAAGCCCATTGTAGAAAGCCTCGCGGGTGGTGGGGAAACTGTGGCCACGCGCTGGGACGCTTTTGCGCGCAGCGACCTCGTCGCGCCCGGCGACGGCGGCCCATACCGCCTCTATATCGACGGCGCTGCCGGTTCCGTCATGCCGCCGGCGACCAATAACGACTTCTTGTGGCAAGACATCGGGCTCTTTCCCTTCGCCACGGAGCAGCCGTCGCGCGTGTTCGTCATCGGTCCCGGCGGCGGGCTAGACGTCTGGTTTGGCCTGCAGAGCGGCGCCGAGGAAATCGTCGCCGTAGAAGTAAACGAGGCCAGCACCGAGCTCGTGCGCCAATTTGCCGAGTATAACGGCGACCTGTACGCGCAACCCGGCGTGCGCGTGGTGAGTGACGAAGGGCGCAGCGTCTTGCGGCGCGAAGGGCAGGCCTACGACCTCATTTTCCTGTCGCAGGTCGTCACCCTGGCGGCGGAGCGCAGCGGTTACGCACTCGTCGAGGAGAGCGCCTTCACTCTGGAAGCCTTCGACGACTATCTGGACCATCTGGCGCCCGACGGCATGCTGGCCCTGAAGCTGTATGACGAACCGACGCTGACGCGGGCGCTGGCCACGGCGCTGGCGGCGTTGCAACGGCAACCGGACGGCCCGAGCACCGACCAGGAGGCGCTGACGCACGTCATGGCTTTCCTGGATCCCAACGGCGACCCGCCCATTCCGCTACTCATGGTGCGCAACAGTCCCTTTAGCCGCGACGACAGCCTCAGCCTCGCCGCCGTGGCCCAACAGGTCGGATTCCGCCCCCTCTTTCTGCCCCACGTGCTGGCAGAGCCGCCGCTGTCGGCCGTGGCCTCGGCCGAGAGCCAGTTTGCCGACGTCGTCGCCAACGCCGACATTGACGTCACACCTACCAGCGACGACCGGCCTTTCTTCTACCAGTTCGAGCGCGGGCTGCCCGCCAGTTTGCAGCCGTTGCTGGCCGGCCTGGGCGCATTAGTGCTGGTCGGCGGGGGCTTGCTCGCCGTGACACAACGCCGCCTCTCGCCCGGCTTCACCCGTCGCGCCCCACTCTACTTTGCCGCCCTGGGCCTGGGCTTCATCATGCTGGAAATCGCCATCATCCAGCAAACGCGCCTCTTCCTGGGCCATCCCACGCTGGCCATCACTACCGTACTGGCCACGCTCCTCGTAGGCGGCGGGTTAGGCAGCGGCCTTGCAGGCCGTCTTGTGTCCCCATCCGAGCGCCCGCCATCGTGGCCCGCGCTTGCCGTCGTGCTTCTGGCACTGGCCTGGCTGCTGCTGTGGCCCCTGCTAGGCGACGCCTTCCTCGCGGCCACGCAAAGCGTCCGCGTGCTCGTCGTGATCCTCACCCTGCTGCCCCTGGCCCTGGTCATGGGCATGCCCTTCCCCCTCGGCCTACGCGCCGCCGGCCTCTCCGGCGAGCGCCACGTGGCCCTGGCCTGGGCCGTAAACGGCGTCATGAGCGTCGTCGGCTCCGCAGCCGCCATCGCCGCAGCCATGCTCTGGGGCTTCAGCACCGTCCTGGCGGTGGCCATAGGCGCATATGTCGTCGCTGCCGTCGTGGTGGAGCTGCACGGCATAAGCGGAGACTAGAGAACTCGAGACTGAAGACTCAAGCAGCTCGATCTCCAATCTCTAATCTCCAGTCATCCAGTCTCCAGTCAACCTGTCTCCAACCCCACACTTGACAGCCCCGCCCCCTCACGCCACACTCCCCCCATGACAAAACGACAAATCGCGCTCGCCCGCGCCTTTCCCATTCTCATCGGCATCGTCATCTTCGGCGCCATCATCGTCTTCCTGGCCCTACGCACCATTCGCGGCGTCGAGCAATCCGAAGAAGTGGCGGCGCGCTTTGAGCAGCTGGCGGGCGTTTGCGATACGCAAACATCCGATTTCGGCGACCCGGGGTCGCTTGAGACATCGGATGTTTTCCGGCAACCCGCCCGCGGCGTCGCCTTTCGCCTCCAAGACGACG
>CAYSMQ010000374.1:0-477 GCA_964432035.1 uncultured Ardenticatenaceae bacterium | reverse complement strand
TGCGATACGCCAACATCCGATTTCGGCGACCCGGGGTCGCCGAAATCGGATGTCTTCGCACAACCCGCCCGCGGCGTCGCCTTCCGCCTGGTCGAAGACGAATGGCTCTACGACGCCACCAGCCTGCCGCCAGAACGACGCGCCACACAACCGGAAGAAGCAGACTTCGTCCTCTGCCTCGGTCCATCCGAACCACTCATCACCACAGCCTGCGGCGTCGACGACGCCGGCGCAGCCCCCACGCGCATCTACGGCGAAACCCTAACCGCCCGCCTGCTCGTCGCCGGCAGCGGCGACCTCATCGCCGAGGATACTCTACGCAGCGCCCAGGATGTCGGCTGTCGAGACGAAGAAGGGCCGGTTTTGCGGGTGGGGGTGGAAGAGGTTGAAGAGTGGTTGGCTGGGGAACTGGAGACTGGAGATTAGAGATTGGACGGGTCGGTTGCTTTCCCGTCAAGGAAAGACCCCAATGACACA
>CAYSMQ010000373.1:0-5069 GCA_964432035.1 uncultured Ardenticatenaceae bacterium | reverse complement strand
GAAGCCACAGTAGGCGCGCCCGCCGCTGGCGGCGTCGACCAGTGCCAGGTGTCCGGCGATGTTGATGGGGTGGGAGGTGAAAGGATTCACGGATGCGGGCCCGATTTTTACCCGATGCGTGCGGCGGGCGATTTCCAGCAGGGGCAGCCAGGGCGGCTGGTAGAGCATATCGTTATATACGGAGACGCCGTCAAAACCGTACGCCTCAGCTGCCCCAGCCAGCTCGCCATAGGCGCTTAGCGACTTGTCGGTCTGGAAGGCCACGGAGAGTTGGTGTGGCATCGTGCAAGGTGACTGTCTACTTTCGTGTGTGGGGATCGAGAATGTCGCGCAGGCCATCGCCGATGAAGTTAAAGGCCATGACGAGTGTGGCAATGGCCAGGCCGGGAAAGAGCCACATCCACCACTGGTCGAAGAAATCGATACCGATGGAAACCATGCGCCCCCATTCGGGCGAAGACGGCTCCGGACCGAGGCCCAGGAAACTAAGACCGGCAAACAGTAGAATTGCGTTGCCTACATCAAGCGAGGCATAGACGAGGGCGGAGGAGATAGCGTTTGGTAGGAGCGTGCGGCGCAGAATATGAAAATGCCCCGCGCCCAGGCTGCGTGTGGCTTCCACATATTCCTTGCTCTTCGTCTCCAGGATAAGCCCGCGCGTCAAACGACTATAATTGGGCCACCGTACGACGATCAGGGCCAGAACAGCGTTGCGCATGTCGGCGCCGAGCGCTGCCGTCACGGCCATAGCCAGGATGATCGTGGGAAAAGCCATAAAAAGGTCGGTCAGACGCATTAGGAGTTCGTCCCAAATGCCGCCTATATACCCTGCCAACGCGCCGGCAAGGCTGCCGAAAACGCTAACAATTGCGACCACGATCAATGCGGCGGGGATTGTGATGCGCCCCCCGTACAGCACACGACTGAGCACATCGCGGCCCAGTTCGTCGGTGCCCATCAGCGCGGACCTGTTGGGCGCTTGCAAGCGGTTGGAGACGTTTTGCTGCAGTGGATCTTGCGGGGCGATGGTAGGGGCCAGAAGCGCGAGAAGTATCCACCCGATGACAATGCCAAGGCTCAGGATGACGATTGGATGGCGTCGCAGAATACCGAGCACGGTCTCCTCACGCTCGAAGGACTCCCACTCGGGAACGTTCAGTGCTTCCTGTTGAGCCAGCGCGT
This sequence comes from uncultured Ardenticatenaceae bacterium, assembly GCA_964432035.1. Classification (GTDB taxonomy): domain Bacteria; phylum Chloroflexota; class Anaerolineae; order Promineifilales; family Promineifilaceae; genus JAAYYY01. The sequence continues at coordinate 3,887 of CAYSMQ010000373.1, read as the reverse complement.
TATTTGTCACTGTTGCAATTATTCTAACCGGATACGGGGGTCGAGAAAGTAGTAGACAATGTCCACGAGAAAATTGACAAGCACGTAGATGAGGGCAATTAGCATGCTCACGCCCATGATGGCAGGGAAATCCTGGGACGTCGAGGCGCGATAGACGTAGCGACCGAGACCGGGCCAGGCAAATATTGATTCGGTTAGCACGGCGCCCGCGAGTAGATTGCCATATAACAAGCCAAGAATAGTCACGACGGGAATAAGCGCGTTTCGTAGCGCGTGGCGCTGGATGACCATCCACTCGTGCAATCCTTTGGAACGCGCGGTGCGCACGTAGTCGGCGTTAAGCTGCTCCAATAGACTGGAGCGGGTGATGCGGGCGATGATGCCGGCGACGAATCCACCGAGGACAATGCTGGGTAGAATCAGGTGAGACACAGCGTCGCGGAATGTACCCCACTCTCTGGCCAACAGGCTGTCAATCGTAAGCCACCCCGTTACGCGTGGCGGCGCCGACACCAAGAAGCTAAGACGACCTGGGCCGGCCGTCCAGCCTAATTGGGCGTGAAAGACGGTAAGCGCTATGAGGGCCAGGAGAAAGACGGGGAAACTGACGCCAATCAGCGCGAAGGCGCGCACCGCATAGTCTACGGGTGAATTGCGCCGCAGGGCCGAGACGACGCCGAAGCTGATGCCCATTAGCAGTCCGACGACGATAGAGTAGGTAGCTAACTCCATCGTTGCGGGTAGGAACTGCCTGATATCTTCTGCCACAGGGTTTCTTGTCTTGATGGACACACCAAGATCCCCGCGCACTAGATTACCGAGATAAACGAAGTATTGCTCGACGGGGGACCGATCCAATCCCCAGCGCTCGCGGAAGGCTTCTACCAGTTCTGGATCGTTGAGCGCATTCTGCGGCAGATTGGCGTTGATGGGATCGGCAGGTACGGCGTTGGCAATAATGAAGGAAACGACCGTGATGCCAAGAATCAGGGGGATTGCTAGAAGGAGGCGCCGTATAAAGTAAACAGAGAGGCTCATTGCATAGGCAAAGATGGGCAGTCGGAGTATGCCCGGCTGCCCACCTTTATCGTGTCTCGCTTCTTATTCCGATCGGCTCAGCAGCGTGACGTCGACACCCCATTCCGGATGCCACACGTAGCCCTGAATGTCCGAGCCAAACGCAGTTTGAATCGCCGGGACGTTGAATGGCGCGTAGGCGCCGCTTTCCTGAGCGAACAGTTGCAGTTGCTCGAATACTTCGAGCCGCGCGTCAGGATCTGCTTCAACACGCGCCTGGGCAATTAAGTCCAAAATCTCGGGTGGGGCCATATCCTCGGTCCAATGGGTCCGCTCTAGAGCAACCTTGCCTCCGGGTAGGAAGGAGAGGAAATCAATCGGATCAAGAATGTCCGGGCCCCAGAACCAGTAGGCGAATCCCTGGTCGCCAACACGGTACTCTTCAAGAGCAACTTGCAGTTCCATGGGACGTAGCTGGACGTTGATACCAACCTCTGCCAGATCGGCCTGGATTTTCTGGGCGTTGGTGCTCAGGTTAACGCCCGAGAAAGTTAAGTCGGGGTAACTGAGTTCGATGTCAAAGCCATCCGGATAACCCGCTTCGCTAAGAAGCTCGCGAGCGCGATCGAGGTCGCGCTGCATGGCCCGATCCTGTCCAAAGGCGCCGGGCAAACCGACCCACATGTTGCTGCCGGGCGTTACGCTCCCCTCCCACAGATCACGGTAGCCCTCATAGTCCAGAGCAAGGCGGATGGCGAGCGCTACGTCTGGCTCGGCGACCGGACCGCCAATGTCGGGGTCACGGTTCATGAGCAAGAAGTGCGTCCAGCGGTCCAAACCGCGGAAGATTGAGAGATCTGGATTGCCCTCAAGCTCGTTCACCTGATCTGGGGTCAAATCTGTTGCCAGGTCAATCTCGCCCGACTCTAGTGCCACCTGTTGCGTTGCTGCCTCGGGTAGATTGACAACAATGATGCGGTCAAAGTAGGGTTGTTCGCCCCAATAATCCGGATTGCGGACGATGACCGTCTCCTCCTGAGGCGTCCAGCTCTCAAGTAGGTACGGACCCGTGCCGACCGAATTCTGATCGAGGAATTCCTGCGCACCGTCGCTATCGGTGGCGTCTTCGGCATCTGTGCCGCCGGCAGCGCGTACCTCGTCATCGTTGGACACTGAAAAAGCGGTATTGACCAGCTCTGCCAGGAAGGATGGACGTGGTTCTACGAGGGTAAACTCCACGGTCAAATCGTCGATGGCTTCTACAGATGCAATGGGATCGGCGAGAAACGAAGGGTTGCTTCTCACATTCTTTAGACGATTGACAGAAAAGACGACGTCGTCGGCCGTTAGCGGGTCCCCGTTGGCAAAAGTCACATCATCACGCAAGGTGAAAGTGTAGACCGTCGCATCGTCCGATATTTCCCAATCCGTAGCCAGGTTAGGCTCAATGGTGCTGGTGCTATCGTCCGGGAACGTAACCAGGGTATCGTACGTCGCGCGGTGTATCATGCCGCTCGTGGGATTGAAGGCGTGGGCCAAATCGTAGGATTCGGTCACCTCTGAATGGCCTATCACTAACACGCGCTCTTCACCGGACGGTTCGGCTGCTTCCTCTTCGACCGGTTCTTCTACGGGTTCTTCCGCTTCCTCTTCTGCCGGCTCTTCGACCGGTTCACCGGAAGGTTCCTCGGTTTCCGCCGGCGCTTCGGGGGCATCCGTGGCGTCCGCCTGCGGATCGGCAGTTGGGCTACACGCGGTCAGCGCAGCGACTAGCAAGAACACCAATACAAACTCCCACACCCAGCGTTTATTCGCCGAGTTTCTCATCACTCTAATCCTCCTCACACTGTCTTTTTGGTGCGGATAAGCACGTTCGTGCGATAGTATAGCACAAGTGGGAATTGGCCAAGTTGCCGTAATTCCGGCACTATTAGCCCGTCCGTTCGCAGGCTTTTGTTCTTTAGGAGAGTGTAAATGCCACAATTGACACGCACAAAAGAATTCCAGGAGTTGTTGGCCAGATCGGCCGATCTGGCCTTCTTACCGCCATCGGCCGATCTGCAATATCTCATGAACGTTCCGCGCGATATTCCCAATTATGGCGCAACAATACATCCTGGCGCCTGGCTTGAGGGCGCCTGGCTGGCGCCAGACGGCGCGCCGGTGTTAGCGCTGCCGCGTATGACGGCCGAGTTCGGCGGGTTAGATAGCTTCGACGACGTTGAGCTGCGAATCCTGGGTGATTGGGACGATCCGGCGTCGCTGGTGTCCGATATCCTGGCAGCATTTGAGTTGCCGCCAAATCCGCGAATCGCCATTGGCGACGGGACCGGCGGCGAAACGGTCATTGCCTTGCAGTCGCTGTTTTCAGAGGCCGAGTTTCTCTCGGCAACCGCTATCTTGCGCCAGATGCGTGTCATAAAGTCTGAAGAAGAGTTAGAAGTGATGCGTCGGGCCGGCGAAATCACTATCGCAGCGTATGGGGCCGTGTGTCGCAACCTGCGGCAGGGGATGACCGAACTGGATATTGTCTCTGAGGTCGATTACCAGCTGCGCGCCCACGGATCGTTGGGCCCGTCTTTTACGACGACACTCTACTGTTCCGGCCCGCAACATCCGCTGATTTTTGGTAATCCGCAGGAAACGTGGCGACGACAATTGCAGCCGCCCGTTGCCATCCTTTTTGACTTTGGCGCGGTTTTAGAGGGTTATTGCTACGACTTCGGACGAACTGTGTTTTTTGGCGAACCAGACGCCGAATTTCAACGTATTTACAGTCTTGTGATGGCGTCCCAGTCTGCCGGAATTGCGGCAATGCGGGCAGGGAATGTGACGGCTGCCGAGGTGGATCGTACAGCGCGAGCGGTAAT
>CAYSMQ010000372.1:0-5075 GCA_964432035.1 uncultured Ardenticatenaceae bacterium | reverse complement strand
TGCACGCCTTCTTGCCCGATTTGCGCTGGGGGCTGCAGGCGGCCCTGAAAACGACGCGCTGGGCGGCGACGTTGGATTATCCAGATTTCGAGCCCGACTACGACTTTGTGGCCCTCTCGCATCCCGAGGAATACGCCATTAATGAAGGGCGCATCGTCTCTTCCTCGGGCCTCGACATTGCCATGGAGGCCTTCGAAGACCATTTCCAGGAAGAACACGTGGCGCACTCCAACGCCCTGCATGCTCGCTTCACCAGCGCCGGCGGCAGCTACCATGTGGGTCCCCTGGCGCGCGTCAACCTCAACTTCGAGCAGCTATCGCCCGCCGCCCGCAGGGTCGCCGCGGAAATCGACTTCGCGCCGCCGGTCAAGAACCCCTTCAAAAGCCTCATCGCCCGCAGCCTGGAACTTGTGCATAGCTTTGAAGAAGCCGTCGAGCTGGTAGAGGCCTACCGCCAACCGCGCCCCAGCCGCGCGCCGGAACCGGCGCACCTGACGCCGGGAGGAGGCGCCCACGCCACCGAAGCCCCGCGCGGCATGCTCTACCACCGCTATCAGGTCGGCGACGACGGCCTCATCACCGCCGCGCGCATCGTACCGCCCACCGCGCAGAACCTCAGGCGTGTAGAAGATGATTTGTGGCAATACGCGCCCGGCGTTCTCTCCTTGCCTCTGGAAGAAGCCACCCTGCGTTGCGAGCAACTGGTGCGCAGCTACGATCCCTGCATCTCCTGCGCCACGCACTTCTTGAACCTGGAGATAATAGAAGAGTAACAGGCGCGCATCGGGCGGGGAGCCTGTAAAAGAATGAATGATCTCATAACCACCCAACTGATCATCGGCGTCGGCAACGACATGCGCGGCGACGACGCCGCCGGGTTGCTGGTGGCCCGCCTGCTGCAAGACATGTCCCTGCCCGGCGTCCACATCCTACAGCGCGGCGGCGAGGGCAGCACGCTCATCGACGCCTGGCAAGGCTACCGCAACGTCATCCTCGTCGATGCAGCTCGCGGTCAGGCGCCGGGCAAGATCCACCATTTCGACCTCGCCCGCGGCCTCCTACCCGCCATCCTCTCCAGCAACCTCTCCAGCCACGCCTTCGGCGTCGCCGGCGCCATCGAACTCGCCCGCCGCCTGAACTGCTTGCCCCCACACCTCACCGTCTACGCCATCGAAGGCCACGACTTCACCCTGGGCCAGCCCCCCTCGCCCGCCGTAAACCGCGCCGCTTATCTCCTGGCGCGCCGCTTGCAGAAACAGTTCTCGAAATGACGGCCCGGCCGACCGGTATCGACGCGACAAAGCGCCATTTCGGTCACGGTTGGGGCGGCGGGCCGGCGTCCGCCGGAATCGGCGTCCCATCGCGAATGCTCCGCAAATCATCGCATGAGATGAAATGGACCTCCCGCCACACATAACCCCGGTTTTCGAAAGTTTCCATCGTGTCAATCCAACGTTTCTCACCCTCCTCCAGCAGATAGATATGCGGGCTATCCGCGCATTTTAGCAAAATCGGATTGGGAGTCTCATAGACGATATCTTGCACGCTCGCGGGCAGCGACGCCAGCTCGCCCTGGTCGATGCCGAACAACCACGGCAGCGTAACGATCATAACCACCGTCCACGCCGTATAGGCCACCGTGCCGCTGCTGTAGGCGCGGAACAGTTGTTGCAACCAGCGCCCGTCCTTAGCTCGGGCCTGGTAGAGCAATAAGAGCAGAAGTAACCCGATATTAATGACGTTCCAACCAATAAACGTCAGGCGGTTCGGCGTGAGCCTATCCAGAGCAGTACGGTAAAGGATCGCCGCCAACGCGTAAACACTGACAAGAAGGGCCAGGGCGGCGACGGCGATGATGCCCATGCGCAACCAGCGCCTGAGACGAGGGGATAGCTCGGCCTCGCTCACCGGAGTCGCGCCGACCAGGAGCGCGACGACGGCGAAGAGCATGCCATTGTAGATAATCAGGACGTCGCGATTGTCAAATGGGGCGCGGAAGTTGAAGGGAATAAATGCCAGATAGACGAGCAGCACCAACAGCGTCAGCGGAAGCAAGATCCGCATCAACAACGCCACCAGTTTGCTTAACCCCTGATCAAAAGCTTGCCCGGCCGGAGGCTCAGCCGGGTCATAAATCACAGCCGTAGCCACGACCGGAATCAACCCGCCGCCGCCGGCAATGAACAAGCGTTGCACCAGTACTGGGAACGTCACGTCGAGCGCCTCAAACAGGCCAACGGTGATGCCCGTAAACAGGCCACCGGCAATGACAAACAGCCCACCCATAACAAATAGTTCAAGCGACTTGATCAGGAATGCGAAGCGATTAGCCGGGTCTCGGTGCTCTGCAATGAGGAAGACGCCCACTCCCGCCCAGGCCAGCAGTGGGAGGTGCACGGCCATCAAGGTCAGATACTGCTCCTGAAACGGCCGCGTCCCTGCTTGCGGATAGGCCCACAGCACATAGGCGGCGGCAACAAGCAACAGCAGTGCAATTAGAACGCTCAGCCCCCGTCGTTTGCGGCCGACAGCCGTCAGATAGAGCAGCACAAACGCGGCCGAGATAGGCGCTGCCAGCAGAACAAGCGCGGGGATGAATTCAGTAGCCGTCCCCGGTCGAACGCCCGCTATCTCGATCACATAGCGTTGTTCGTCTGAAAGCCACCATAACAAGAGCCCGTTAATCAGTGCCAGCGGAATGACCCAGGCCCAGGCCACGACAAACCCTGAGGCCCGCGCCGCTGTGTGTTTGAGGCGGTGAAACCAGGCCGCATAAAGCAGGTTATCCGGTGCGGTCGTATAACTGGCATTAACGGCTTCCTTGAAGGCGCCCACTTCCCCGCTCTCCCGCGCCTCCCGATAGACGAGCTCCAGTTGCTCCGGATCGGCCGCAAGCGCATCCACTGTGTTCCGGTATGCGTCGACAAGCGTCGCCCCTGTCTGTTCGTTTGATTCATTCATGGGCTTGATTCCCCTTTTCCACCCGCCAATCAGTTATTTATGTTCCCTGTGGGGGCAATAGTTACGCCCATAGTATAGCAAAATCGGACACACCGATCTGCGATCTGGATCCATTCTCAGGAGCACGTATGTGCTTGACAGGCGCCTTTCCCTTTCCTTCATCTCGCGACACGACGCGCCGAATAAAGCTCCCGATTTGCACTGCCGACGTTTACAACGCCTACTTTCATCTTTTTCAACCACAGGCTACGAATGGTAGAATGTCGTGTACGATCAGTAGCGCTATCCACATGCTTATAAGCGGTGAATAGCGGCGGATGACGAGGAGAGGAGAAAGTTATGAAAGTACTCTTTATTGGCGGCACCGGCGTCATCAGTTCCGCCTGCACGCAACTGGCCGTCGAGCGCGGCATCGACATATTTTTGCTTAACCGCGGCCGCAGCACCCGCAACGTCCCCGAAGCCGCCACCATTCTGACCGGCGATATCCATGACGAAGATGGCGTGCGCCGCACCCTCGGCGACCAGACGTTCGACGTCGTCGTCGACTGGATCGCCTTCACACCGCAGCACATCGAACGCGACCTGAACCTCTTCCGTGGCCGTGTTGGACAATACATCTTCATCAGCTCCGCCTCCGCCTACCAGACGCCGCCCGTAAGCCTGCCCATCGTCGAGTCCACCCCCCTCCACAATCCCTACTGGGCTTATTCGCGGGACAAAATCGCCTGTGAAGAGCGATTGCTACGCGCCTACCGCGAGCAAAATTTCCCGATGACTATCGTTCGGCCGTCCCATACTTACGATCGCACCATGTTGCCTACACACGGGCAATACACCGTGGTCGACCGTATGCGTCGCGGCAAGAAGGTTATTGTTCACGGCGACGGGACCTCCCTGTGGACGCTGACCCATCACCGCGATTTCGCCAAAGGGTTTGTGGGGCTGTTAGGCCACAATCAGGCGATAGGTCAGGCTTTTCACATCACGTCCGACGAAGTGTTGACCTGGAACCAGATCTTTGAAATCGTCGCCCGGGCGGCCGGCGCCGAGGCCAACCTCATCCACGTGCCATCTGACCTAATTGCTGCTTATGATGCGCGATGGGGTGACAGTCTGCTGGGCGACAAAGCCCACAGCATGATCTTTGATAACAACAAGATCAAGCGCCTTATCCCCGATTTTGAGGCGACCATCCCCTTTGTGCGCGGCGTCGAAGAAATCATTGCCTGGTATGACGCCGATGCCACTCGACGCCAGGTTGACGACGAAGACAACCACATAATGGACAAAATCATCGCCGCCTACGAGTCATCCTTTCCACACGAGCGTTAGTGCCACAGCAGACTCCGCCATAGGTCGGAGACCCCCTCCGCCGATCGCCAGACGCAAACGCGCCATTTGTGCGCTACGCTAACCCCTGACTTGTTCTCAGAAGTGCGCCTCTGTATCTCCCGGAGGCGCCCATGTTCAGGGAGATTACCGCATGAAACGCCTTCTACTACCACTCTTTTTGTTACTCTTTTTGCTCCTCGTCGCATGTCAAGCGCCGGCATCGCCGGTCGATGTGACTGAAACGTCTCAACCGGCGTCCGCCACGGCGCCGGTCGCCGAAACCTCTGCGCCCGCGGTCACAGAAACGGTCGCAGCGCCAACCGAAACACCGCCCGCAGCAGAGCCGGCGACGGTGACGCCCACCACAGAAACGCCTGTCGCCAGCGCATTCCTCTGTCCAGAGATCCCCCGTCCCGCCTTAGGCATGGATGTGCTCCGCGAAGAACATCAGATAGTTGATATATTTGTGGATCCCGACTCCGGCGACACCTGCGAGCCCAACCTACCTGAGGAAGTCGGCCGCTATCAGGCCGCCGGCGATGCCCTCTACTACGTCGCCGAGGAAAATGGCCAGCTGTTCGTCAAGCAGTTGACCGCCGAGGGTAGCCGCCAGCTGCCGTTTACCGCCGTCGACGTGAACGGCCCGCACCACGCCTACCACACCTTTATCGTCTCGCCCGACGGCACCACCCTGGCCTGGGCCGCCGGCGCCACGGCAGGCGACGGCAGTGGAGAGACCGAGAGCCAGATGTGGGTCGGCGAGACGACCACGGGTGACG
>CAYSMQ010000371.1:0-5078 GCA_964432035.1 uncultured Ardenticatenaceae bacterium | reverse complement strand
TTGGCCTGCCGTGTTCCAACTGCGGCCCTACGCCTGCCATTGGCTACGTTTCTCAGAAGCTGCATGAGCACGCCACAGCTGGCAAGCCGGGGAGCCGCCACGGTGGATGATCTACTAGAGCGACTGCTTCAGGGTCCTCTACGTAATCTGGAGCCATTCGATCTGGAGGTTTTCCGGCTTCGTTACGAACTCACCCTGGTCGACGCCTTGCGACCTTTGCAAAAGCTATATGGTGACCGCAAAGACTACGAAAGCGCTGTGGCGCGATTCGTAGAGATAGCAGCGCATGCATACGCGCAACGCCCGGCCGAGCTGCGCGTTTTGGATCTGCGCCGGCAGGCGGAGCCCGACTGGTTTCAGAAACCGGACATGATAGGCTACGTTTGCTACGCCGACCGCTTTGCCGGTGACCTCGCCGGCGTTAGCAAAAAGATAGGATATTTGAAAGAACTGGGTGTCAGTTACCTGCACCTGATGCCGCTGCTCAAACCGCGTCCGGGCCCCAACGACGGCGGCTATGCTGTGATGAACTACCGTCAGGTTGATCCGCGTCTGGGTACGATGGATGACCTGGAGCGGCTTGCCACGGCCCTACGCCGCGAAGGCATTAGCCTCTGCATCGACCTCGTTTGTAACCACACGGCAAAGGAGCACCGCTGGGCGCGGGCGGCAATGGCAGGCGACCCTGTCTACCAGGACTACTACCACATGTTCGCCGACCGTACCGTGCCTGACCGTTATGAGCGCACCTTGCCCGAAGTCTTTCCCGAATTCAAATCGGGAAACTTCACCTACTATGAGGAGATGGATCGCTGGGTGTGGACCACTTTCCACGAGTACCAGTGGGACTTAAATTACGCGAATCCGGCCGTCTTTGCCGAGATGCTGGAAACCATTCTCTTCCTGGCCAACCGCGGTGTTGAAGTGTTGCGCATGGATGCTGTTGCCTTCATGTGGAAAAGGATGGGCACCGATTCCCAGAACCAGCCCGAGGCCCATTACTTGCTGCAAGCATTCCGCGCCCTGAGCCGTATGGCGGCGCCCGGCCTCGTTCTTAAAGCGGAGGCCATTGTCCCGCCCGACAAACTGATTCACTATCTGGGACGAGGTCGGGCAACAAATAAGGAATGCGAACTGGCCTATCATAACCAGTTGATGGTCCTTATGTGGAGCGCCCTCGCCGAGCGCCGCGCCGTGCTAATGACTCACGCGTTGCAACAGATGCCGGAGACCCCAAGTGGCTGCGCCTGGGTTACATACGCCCGTTGTCATGATGACATTGGTTGGGCCGTAAGTGACGAAGATGCCGCCGGCGTTGGACTGTCGGGCGTCATGCACCGCGCCTTCTTGAGCGATTTCTACAGTGGTCGCTTTCCCGGCAGCTTCGCACGCGGCGCCACGTTCCAGCTAAATCCAAGAACGGGCGATCGCCGCATCAGCGGGTCAATGGCCTCGCTTGCCGGCCTGGAAGTGGCTCAAGATAATCAGGATTGGCGCGAGATTGAGCTCGCAGTGCGACGAATCCTGCTGCTACACAACCTCATGTTCGCTTTTGGCGGTATTCCCCTCATCTATATGGGTGATGAGCTCGGGCTGCCAAATGATTACAGCTACTTACAGGAGCGGGCCTTAACCGCCGACAATCGCTGGCTGCACCGACCGCGCATGGACTGGCAGAAGGTGAGCGAAAGACATGAGGCGGACAGTATCACCGGTCGGATTTTTCAGGGCATTCATGCCCTGGTTGCCGCTCGCAAATCGACACTTGCCTTGCACGCCCAGGCGGCCTCTTCGGCAGTGTGGACGCATAATGAGCAGGTATTCGGTCTGCTGCGACATAGTCCGCGCGGGCGACTTCTTACCCTGGCTAACGTCAGCGAAGAGGCGCAACGTGTCCCCGGTTCGCGGTTGCAAGAACTGGGATTTAGCGGCACGCTAATCGATCAAATCACGGGCCGGCAGCTAGACGTCTGGCCCTCGCTCTTGCTGGCGCCTTATGAGGTCGTCTGGCTGCCTGCACCGGCGGGTCCCGACGCGGGGCGTTTGGCCCACTATAACTAGAGCAGCGCTTAAAGGAGTAAGGCTTAAATGAGTCCTTTGTATGGTGGCATTGAAGCGGGTGGAACAAAATTCGTCTGTGCCGTTGGCAGCGGTCCTGACAACATCCGGGCCGAAACGCGTTTTTCGACCACCACGCCTGAGGAGACCATCGGCCGCACCGTCGAGTTCTTTCGCCAGCACGCAAATGAAATGTCCCTGGCTGCTGCGGGCATTGCCGCATTTGGCCCGGTCGATCCCGATCCCCGTTCTGCTGCCTTTGGTTATATCACCACTACGCCCAAAGAGGGCTGGCAGAACACAGATCTGGGCGGCGCCGTTGCTCGCGCGCTCAACGTGCCCGTGGGCTTTGATACCGACGTCAATGGCGCGGCGCTCGGTGAATGGCGATGGGGCGCGGCGCAGGAATTGGACACATTTATCTATCTGACCATTGGCACCGGCATCGGCGGTGGCGGCCTGGTCAACGGCTCGCTGATGCACGGGCTGGTGCATCCTGAAATGGGGCACATTCGTATTCCGCACGACCTTGAGGCCGATCCCTACCCCGGGCGCTGTCCTTATCATGGCGACTGCCTGGAGGGCCTGGCTTCGGGCCCGGCTATCGGCGAGCGCTGGCAACGCCCTGCCCACGAACTGCCCGACGATCACCCTGCCTGGTCGTTGCAGGCGCGCTACCTCGCGCTTGCCGTCGTCAATTACGTTCTCACGCTGTCCCCACAGCGGGTGATTTTGGGTGGCGGCGTGATGGAACGGCGCTCCCTTTTCCCGTTGGTACGCGCGCAAGTACTAGAGCTTCTCAATGGGTACGTCCAAGCGCCCTCACTGCTGGAAAACATCGATGACTTCATCGTCCCTCCGGCCCTGGGCGGCAAGGCGGGCGTTCTTGGCGCCATTGCGCTGGCGGAACGGGCCCAGGAAACCCAATAAAAAAGGCCTCGCTTCTGCGAGGCCCTGCGAAATCAATTAAACGACTAACCTGATGCGCCTTAGCGTCGGCGGCCGGCGCCCATCAGAATAAAGACGTAGTACAACAGCTGTCCCACTGCCGCCACCGCCGCAGCCACGTAGGTCAGTGCTGCCGCGTCCAATACCTTGTCCACGCCTGCCGCCTCATCGGCAAAGAGAATGTTGTGACTCTTCAGCAGACGCTTGGCGCGCTTGCTGGCATCGAATTCCACGGGTAGAGTAATCAAAGTGAAGACGACGGCTGCCCCGAACAAAGCAACGCCAATCCAGGCGATGCTATTGCCGATTGTCGGAATACCGAAGACTTGCAACATCAGACCGGCAAAGAAGATCAGCGGCGCCAAACTGCTGCCAAATGATGCGGCGGGAACGAGTGCGCTACGCAACTGTAGCGGAGCGTATCCCTTATAATCCTGAACCGCGTGTCCCATTTCATGGGCGGCAACACCGGCGGCGGCGACGCTGGGAGTACGATAGACTTCGGGGCTCAGGCGAAGCGTCTTCGAGCGCGGATCGTAGTGGTCGCTCAAGGTGCCCGCCTGTGATTCCTCAATCAAAACATCTTGCAGGCCTTGAGAGTCCAACAGCATACGCGCGATCTGAGCGCCGGTTAGGCCACGCTCCGTACGCACCTGCGAATACTTATTGAAGGCGCTCTTAACACGAGACTGCGCCCAAAGACCCAACAACAATCCGGGTAGTGCAAACAACCAGAAAAGCGGATTGTAGAAAAACATCTCCCTGACCTACCTCGCCCTAAGGACTATTCTGTTTTACGTGCCCCGACTATTCCAGTCCGGCTTATCGTTTGCTCTCGATAAGGGCCGGAGCCTGCTTTTTTTCTAGCTCTTCCTGGTGGCGGCGCACTAGCATAAACAGTACCATAGCCATCATCCAGGTGGGCAACAGTGTCAACAGAAAAATTGGACTAAACATCTGAAATTATCCTTTGCGTTATGCTCTGCCAACAACACCTTGGCCATTCACTCTGATTTTCCCGATCTTGACCATCTATGTCAACTGGCAGAAGCCGTTTCCAATGAATATCTTACTGACTGAAGCGCAGCATACATACGTGTCAGCGACGAGATGAAAACCATAAAAGAGTCATCACTGCAAAAGAAAAGCGCCGCATTCATCTGTGAGCTCGAGAATGGTCTGGTGCTACGGCGGGCAGTCGCTGAAGACGCCGATGAGTTAGCCGAGTTCAACGCGCGTGTGCAGAGCAACGATCCGGACGATACGGTGACGTGGATTGGACTCTGGACGAAAGATTTGTTGAGTGGCAATCATCCCACGACTGGACCTGACGACTTCACGGTTGTGGTAGATCCCGAACAGGAGGACAAAATTGTCTCCACCACTGCCCTCATTTCGCAGACGTGGCGCTACGAGGACATTTCGGTTGGTGTGGGCCGGCCTGAGCTTATCGGCACCCATGAAGACTACCGCCGGCGCGGGCTGGCGCCGATACAGATGGACGTAATCCATGACTGGAGCAGGAAGCGCGACCAACTTATCCAGGTTATAACCGGCGTCCCCTTCTACTATCGTCGTTTCGGTTACGAGATGGCCCTTGATCTGGGCGGATCACGCCTCTTTCCGCTAGATCGATTGCGCAAGCTAAAAGCGCCGGTTGAGGACGATCTGCAGGTCCGTACAGCGTCGGCTGCCGATCTATCGATCTTGCAACATCTCTATGACCGGCATTGTGAAGCAAGCATGGTTTGCCGGGTACGCGATGCGGCGCAATGGCACTACGAAATGTTCGTTGCCAATGAGCAAACGTCGTACCATCGCCGCTTTTATCTGGTCGAGGCCGGTGATGGTGACCAGGTTGCCGGCTACTTCACGATTTCCACACATCCTGGGCACGTAACTATCCGCGAAATTGCAGCCGCGCCCGGGCACTCTCTGCGCGCCGTTGCCTTGCGCGCGTCGCGCCATTTGCGCGACAATTGCAGTGACGAAGGCGGCGACGGTAAAGATGCCAGACCAAGCCTCGCATTTGCGCTTGGTCAGAACCATCCCACCTACCGCGCCTTAAAACG
>CAYSMQ010000370.1:0-5083 GCA_964432035.1 uncultured Ardenticatenaceae bacterium | reverse complement strand
TCTCCAATCTCCCCACCAATTCCAACAACCTATCCGGTCTATCCGTAATAATCCCATCCACGCCCAAATCTAGCAACCGCTGCATGTCGGCCCTTTCGTTCACGGTCCACACGTGGACGTCGACATTATGCTTGCGTGTTCCTTGCACAAAGCGACGAGTGACCACATGTAGATCGCCGCTGTACTCAGGCACCTGAAACGCTTCTGCCGGCGGACGGTAGGCTGCATCTAAGAACAAGCGGTTCAACACGTAGTAAGGCCGTATCTCTTCTTCCGTAGCCGAGGTCGCTACTTCCGGGCAATACGTGCGGAACTCGCGGATCGTATCGGGGTGGAAGGAGGCCACCAACACGTCCTCCTGCTTGCCATGAGCCCGGATAAGGTCACAAAACTCGACGACCATTGACGGTTCAGCCTGTTTAATCTCGATGTTCATGGGCATCTCAGGAAACGCCATCAGCACCTGGTGTAGCGAGGGTATCTGGATGCCCTGCCCCCTGAACGGGAATGACGCGCCTTGGTCGTCCTCACTCCAATCGTACGCCGCATCCAGGGCCTGCAATTCATCAAACGTCATTTCTTTGATGAGCCCGCTGCCATCTGTCAGACGATCGACGTTCTCATCGTGGCTCAGCACGATCGTGCCGTCCGCAGTGCGGTGGACGTCCATTTCCAGGACGTCCACGCCCATTTCTGTGGCGCGTTCAAAAGCAAAGAGCGTGTTGCTGGGCCACAACCCGTCTCCTCCCTGGTGTGCGATTACAAGCACGTCGGGCGTATTCTGGAAAAAGGGATGCGACAATCTTGGCACGGAAAGCCAGGCGAAGAAGAAATAGACCAAAACTGCAAGGATCAGCAGCACCAGAACAACCCGTCCGACCAGACGCAACACTCCATTCATCCTTAACCCTCTACACAGCAACGACCGCGGACGGCAGACCGCGACGATCAACAACACTTGACTCAATCTCCAGTCTTCAATCCATTCATTATAACCACATACTAACCCTGCCCAAACCTCGTTTGCTCCGCCCTCCTCCCTTTATGTATAATCCCCTGCGTCACTGAAACGGCATTGGAGAGTATGAATGACACGTCCTGCAGTTTTTCCGTTCACCGCAATCGTTGGACAGGAGCGCATGAAACGCGCCCTGGTCTTGAACGCTGTCAACCCTCAGATTGGCGGCGTACTCATACGTGGTGAACGGGGCACCGCTAAATCTACTGCAGCGCGCGCCCTGGCAGCGCTGTTGCCCGATATCGAGGTGATCGCCGACTGTCGCTTTGGCTGCGATCCACACCGGCCCAACACCTGGTGTGATGAGTGTCGTGTGCGCCACAGCGACGGAGATGTCCCCATAACCTCACGGCGCACGCCGTTCGTCGATTTGCCCGTCAGCGCCACCGAAGATCGCGTTGTAGGCACGCTCGATATCGAGAAGGCAATCCAGCGCGGCGAGAAGCACTTTGAAACAGGCGTCATGGCCTCTGCCAATCGTGGCCTGCTGTATGTGGATGAGGTCAATCTCCTGGACGATCACGTCGTCGATCTACTCCTGGACTCCGCTGCCATGGGCATTAATGTCGTGGAACGTGAAGGAATTAGCTTTAGTCACCCCGCGCGCTTCATCCTGGTGGGCACCATGAATCCCGAAGAAGGCGACCTGCGCCCCCAGTTGCTAGACCGCTTCGCCTTTTCGGTACAGATTAGCGGGCTTCTCGATCCGCGACAGCGTGTAGAAATCATGGAGCGTCGTATTGCCTATGAGTTGGATCCAGAGGGGTTCCGCGCGCAGTGGCGGGATGAGGAAAGACGTCTCTCGGCTCAGATCCAGCACGCCCGTGAAGTCGTCAATGATGTAAAGTACAGGCGACGCGACCTGGCGTCCATCGCGCACCTCACAGGCTCGATGAAGGTGGACGGACATCGCGCCGATCTCGTCATCCTGCGCGGCGCACAGGCGCACGCCGCCTTACAGGGACGCGAACACATCGCCGACGAAGACATCCTGTTGGCTGCGGAGCTGGCATTGCCGCATCGCATTAAGGCTCGGCCCTTCGCCGACAGCTCTGTTGACTTCTTCGATCTTGAGGAGCGCCTGGACCAGGCACAAAGTGAATTGGGCAGCGGTGATCCCGGCGAGACGACTGAGGAACCGGAAAGCAGCCCTGTAAAAAAAAACAGGCTTTAGAAGCTGAAACGGGCGAGGAAGCCGACGTCAGCCAAACTGAAGCGGGTCCGCAGTCAGTGCCACAGGCGGCGCAGGACGCGCCCTGGTGGGAAGGC
The DNA here is from genome assembly GCA_964432035.1 of uncultured Ardenticatenaceae bacterium. Lineage (GTDB taxonomy): Bacteria > Chloroflexota > Anaerolineae > Promineifilales > Promineifilaceae > JAAYYY01. The sequence continues at coordinate 2,796 of CAYSMQ010000370.1, read as the reverse complement.
GGTCAGAAGCGACAGTCTAAAGAGGAGTTCTCCGCGCGACGCCTGGATACACAGCTGGACCGCCTGACGCGTAAACAAGCCGGACGGCGCTCGCGTACTAAGTCTGAACGCAAACGTGGACGCTATATCCGGGCGCGCCTCCCGCGCGAAAAGCGCGTGCGCGACCTGGCCTTTGACGCCACGCTGCGCGCCGCGGCGCCCCACCAGAAACGCCGTCGTGAAGCGGGCGAAACGGATATGGCCCTATCTTTGCGCCGCAGCGACCTGCGCGAAAAGGTGCGTGTCAGCCGCACGGCAAATCTGATTCTCTTTGTCGTCGACGCCAGCTGGAGTATGGCCGTCTCCGAGCGCATGGAAGCGACGAAGGGCGCCATTATGTCCCTGCTGACCGATGCCTACCAGCGTCGCGACCGCGTGGGCCTCATCGTGTTCAATAAGAATCAGGCCCAGTTGGTTTTACCGCCCACGAATTCAGTGCAGCTGGCGCGCAAGGCGCTCGCCAATCTCTCCGTCGGCGGCAAAACACCGCTCTCCGCCGGCCTGCTTATGGCCTACGAAGTTATTCAGCGGGATATGCTCACCCACCCCGACGTCCTGCCGCTGATGATTCTGCTCACCGACGGTGCCGGCAACGTCAGTATGAGCGATCTCCCACCACAAGAAGAAGCCCACCGCATCGCGCGCCTGATCGAACAGGCAGACATCCGCTCCGTGGTCATCAACATGGAACACGTGGCCTTCGACCAGGGCTTGGCCCGCGTCCTAGCGGAGAAACTAGAGGCTCCCTGTCATACGTTGGAAGATTTGCGGGCAGATACCTTGTACCACACGGTTCTTGACGTGCTCGAATAACTGGCGACTGGAGACTCAAGCTACCTGACCAATCTCAAATCTCTAATCTCCTTACATTTCGACCAACCCCATCTGCGCCGCAATAGCCACGGCCTCCGTGCGGTTCCCGGCGTCTAGCTTGGAAAGAATGGAGCTGACGTGAAATTTCACCGTGCGTTCGCTGATCACCAGTTCGCCGGCAATTTCCTTATTCTGCAATCCCTGGGCCAGCCGCTGCAGGACCTCCTGCTCCCGCGGGGTCAGCGGTTCAGTTGTCTCCTCCTCGGCGGGCCCCTGGCTCATCTGTCGCAACAGTTTTGAAGCCACCACCGGTTGCAGCAGGGAACCGCCACCATGTACCACGCGCACGGCGTTAAACACTTCATCGCGCGGCGCTCCCTTTAGTAGATAGCCCTGAGCCCCCGCTTGCACGGCCGCCAAGATGCGTTCGTCCGTGTCGAACGCCGTGAAAATGATGACGCGCGCGTCCGGCTGCTCCTCGCGCAAGCGGCGCAACACCGCCACCCCGTCCATTTCCGGCATTTCCAGATCGAGAAGCACGACGTCTGGCCTGGTCTGCGCAGCCCGTTCCAACGTTTCAGGACCGCTACCCGCCTCGGCAACGACCTGCAAATCGGACTGCGTGCTGAGAATGGCCACGAGCCCATCACGCACGATGGGATGATCGTCGGCTACCAAAATTCGAATCGTATCGTTCGCGTTCATAACTTTTCCACCGGCAAGATTACTTCAACACGCGTTCCCTCACCCGGACTCGTCTCCAGGCGCAGCGAGCCGCCCAACAGGCGCGCTCGCTCGCTAAGACCGACGAGGCCAAATCGCTCCTGTGGCGCTGTTTCAAGATCGAATCCGCGCCCGTCGTCTGCCACCACCAGACGCACTTCCTCCGGCGTCGACATCAGTCTTACCTCGGCATACTCAGCATGCGCGTGCTGCACCACATTATTTAACGCCTCCTGCGCAATTCGATAGAGCCCCGTCTCAATACGCACCGGTAACGGACGGCTTCCGCCAACCTCCGCGAAGTGTACCTCCAATCCACCCTGTTGGCTGCGCTCGCGCGCCAGCTCAGCCAATGCTTCTGCCAGCGGACGACCTTCGAGCGGCGCAGCGCGCAAATCCAGCACAGAGCGTCGCGCCTCTTCTAGATTGGCGCGCGTCATTTTCAGAGCCTGCTGCACGGACTGTTGTACGCGTTGCCGGTCCACGCCCGACTCCAGCAAAGCATCCGCCGACTCCAGGTGCAGGGCCACTGCGGACAGACCCTGAGCCAGCGTATCGTGAATCTCGCGCGCTAGCCTGTTGCGCTCCTCGATCACGCCCACCTGCATACTACGACTGTAAAGCCGGATGCGCTCTACGGCCATGCCCATCAGGTCGCCGACCGTGTACAGCAATCGCAAATCCTCGCGCGAAAGCTCGCGCCAGTTACCGCTGGCAACGTTCATTACCCCTAGCTTCTTGCCGTGCGCATAAAGCGGAATGCTGGCATGGTAACGTAGTCCATCGGTGCCGTCCACGAGTCCATATAAGCGGCTGCACGTGATCACGTTGACGTTTGCCGCGCCTTCCAAGTCGCCGGCCCGGAAGGTATCCAGGCAGTGGCAACCGCCTGACATGCGCCGTGGGTTATCCGCAAGCGCCGGCGGCAAGTTCTGCGCCGCCGCTAGATAAGGCTGCTCCGTTTCCTCGTGCAACAGCCATATCCAGCCCGTCTGTAGCTCAAACAGGTTCACCACCTGGGCCAGCGCCGTATGCAACGCCTCATCCAGGTCTGTCGATTGATTAAGCGCCTTGGCGATTTCGTTCAAAATCGCCAGCTCCCGATTGCGACGCCTCAACTGCTCAGCATCTGTTAACTCCATCAGTTACTTATCGACCGCAGAGCGCAATCTCTAACTCTAATTGCTAGTTTTCACGTTAATTTATGTTGACTAAAAAGCC
>CAYSMQ010000369.1:0-5100 GCA_964432035.1 uncultured Ardenticatenaceae bacterium | reverse complement strand
TATGGATAATCTCATTGACGAGGCGCACCGCCGCGACTTGAAAGTTATTCTAGATTTCGTACCCAATCACACCTCGAGCGAGCACCCCTGGTTCCTGGAATCGCGCTCGTCCCGCGACAATCCACGGCGCGACTGGTACATCTGGCGCGATCCGGCCCCCGATGGCGGTCCGCCGAACAACTGGCTGGCTCACTTTACGGCCGATTCGGCTTGGGAGTGGGACGAGAAGACGGGCCAATATTACCTGCACCTCTTCTTGCCCGAGCAGCCCGATCTTAACTGGCGCAACCCCGAAGTGCGCGAAGCCATGTTGGACGTCATGCGCTTCTGGTTCGACCGCGGCGTGGACGGCTTCCGTGTGGACGTCTCCTACAAGGTGATGAAGGACCTTGAATTCCGCGACAATCCGCCTGATCCCGATTGGCAGCCGGGCATGGATCCTTTCCGTCGCCAGCAACAAAAGTATTCGCAGAACATGCCCGACATCCACATCTTCAATCGCTGGCTGCGCGAAGTGGCCGATACCTACGACGACCGCGTGCTCATCGGCGAGATTTACCTGCCAATCCTGGAACTGGTAGCCCACTATGGCGAACAGGAGGACGAATTCCACCTGCCGTTCAACTTTCACCTGATTCTTGCCGATTGGACGCCGGCAACCGTGCGCTCCATTATCGAAGAGTATGAGGCCGCGCTGCCCGAGAATGCCTGGCCTAACTGGGTGCTGGGCAATCACGATCAAAGCCGCTTTGCCACGCGCGTGGGGCCCGAGAACGCGCGCATCGGCATGTTACTGCTGCTCACGCTGCGTGGCACGCCGACCATCTATTACGGCGATGAACTGGGCATGGAAGACGCTCACATTCCGCCGGACAGGGCGCGCGATCCAAAGGAGTTGAACCACCCGGGCATGGGGCTGGGCCGCGACCCGGAACGGACCCCTATGCAGTGGGACGACGGCCCCAACGCCGGCTTTAGTCCAGAAGGCGTCGAACCGTGGCTCCCGGTCGCCGGCAATTACCGCGAAGTCAACGTTGCCCGGCAACAAGACGACGACGACTCCATGCTCTCCTTCACCCGTCGCCTAATTGATATCAGACCCCACACGCCAGCACTGTTGTACGGTAACTACGGTTTCGTCCAGGACGACGGCTCGCTGCTCGTCTACTCGCGCGAAGTTGGAGATGAGCAATTTCTGATTGTGCTCAATTTCAGCGCCAAGACGCGCACGTGGCAACCGCCGGCGGCCTTCGCCGATGCCCGCGTAGTCATTTCCACGCAAAGCGGCGGCACCCGGGCCGTCAGCGCCGAGGGTCTATCCATCCGCGGCCATGAAGGCATCCTTTTGCACTAGACAAACCGACTATGAGTTCTACACCGTCACATACCACCATCGCCTTGAACTGGAATGATCCCGCCACGGGCGCGCCCGTGCGCCTGCGACGACGGCTACCCGTCGTCATTGGACGCGCCGCCAATTGCGACGTCGTGTTGCCGGGCGCGCGCGTTTCGCGCCGCCACGCGGTCATCCAGCAAGAAGCTTCCAACATCGTTATCGTCGATCAGGGGTCCACAAACGGCGTCATTGTCAACGGCAAGCGCCGGCAACGGGAAACCCTGAACAGCGGCGACGTCCTCGTCATCGGTAACTACTCCGTCGAAGTCATCTTGCAACCGCACCCTGTGGGCAAAGAGGCGGCGCACGAGTCCACCGGGCCGGGTACGCTCATCTTCGACGAAGACGCCGACGAGCTTGTGCCCCTGGCTCGCATCCTTCGCGCGTCGCGCGAAACTTTTCCACCCCCTGCCTTTACGGCGCGTCGCGTTCCAATGGCCCGGCTGCGCCGGGACGGGCTAGAGATAAACGAAACGACCTATCTCTCCGTTGGCGGCGGTCTGGGCAGCTTTGCCTGGGTCGATCATCTGCGCATCTGGGGCGCCCCCGCTCAGCAGATCCGCGTTGTTGGCCTGGAAGAGAAACCCTATGGACGCTACCGGCGGCTTTGTCAAAACTCGCAGATTCCGGCCCACGAACGCCTGCGCAGCGATTCGGGATCGACGCCCGATAATATCTGGGGCTGGCCTGGCTACGCTGTGCGCGAAATCTGGTCGCTGCTGCTCAGGGCCGACGTAGCCCCAGCGCTGCGCATCGCCTGGCAAATCTTTGGCGAACCGACGCTAGCACAGACCTATACGCCCAAATCGGGAGAAGTGTTCGAGAGAATCGACCGCGAAGCCCGCCGCATCGGCTACGATACTATGTGGCGGCTGGGCCACGTAAAGGCCATCCGGCAGACGGACGACGGTCGCTATGCCGTGGCCTACACGGTCAGCAAGCCAGACGGTCGCCGCCGCTGCATCGCCGTGGCGCCATACGTGCACGTCGCCGTCGGCTATCCCGGCGTCCGCTTCTTACCCGACTTACAGACCTATCGCGATGAGACAGGCGATTTTCGTGCCGTGGTCAACGCCTATGAGGCCCACGAACACGTCTACGACACGCTGCGGCAAGAGGGCGGCGTGGTCATGCTACGTGGCCGCGGCATCGTCGCCTCGCGCGTGTTGCAACGCCTCTACGAACTACGACAGGCGGGCGCACAAATCGCCGTCGTGCATCTTCTGCGCTCGCCCCTTGCCGAGGGAAACCGCTTCGGATACGCGCAGCGCCCCGTGGAAGATCACTGGGAATTTCAACCGTTCAACTGGCCCAAATCGTGCTGGGGCGGCGAGCTGCGTTTCATGCTGGAGCAGGCCTCTCCCGAGGAGCGGGCGCAACTCCTGGACGATTGGGGCGGAACGACGACGGCCGACCGGCGCGACTGGAAGCGCATTGTTCAGGAAGGGCTGCGAGAGGGCTGGTACCAGAGTCGCTTTGGCAGCGTGCGAGAGGTGACCCAACATGACGACGGGCAGGTGCTGACGACTATTTATGGACAGGGCGCCGTCGCCGACCAGACCATGTTGCCGGCCGACTTCATCGTCGATTGCACCGGTTTGCAGGCCAGCCTGGAAGCCAATCCCTTACTTCACGACCTCTGTTCGCACTATGACTTGCCCACGAACCCCAAAGGCCGGCTACACGTGGCCAATGATTTTGAGATCCCAAATTTGCGCAACGGGCAGGGACGCATCTACGCCAGCGGCGCCATGACCCTGGGCGGTCCTCACGCAGCCGTCGACAGTTTCCTCGGCCTCCAATACGCTGCCCTACGCTCAGTCGATGCCCTCGCCGGCGCCGGGGCGCCCGCTTTGCGACGACTTAACGGGCTCAGATCTGTGTTGCAATGGACGCGCTGGGCGCGTGGAGTTGCCCCATGACGCCGACATTCCTTGGTCGCATCCAGACACGTTTTCTGCTTCTGTTGAGCCTAGGGCTGTCAATCACCTTCTTTTGGTCACTGTTTGCCGGCATCTGGTTTTTTACGCTTTTTGCCTTTTTCCAGCCTTTCCTGGTTCTCTTCTTCGTCTTGTTTGCCGGCATCGGCTGGGATCTCCTGTTCACGTTGGCGCAACGACTGCGCTGGGACCGCGACTGGCCTCCCGCCCTGCAGTGGTTGGCGGGCATATTAGAAATGATTCCCGCCTGGCTCTTTGCCGCTCTCATCGGCGTGCCCTGGTGGCTCTTTCTTCTCCACTACTGGTCTGTGTGGCTCGCCGTCTTCGTCGCGACTCAGGGTCCCATGCGCATCATTTTCCCCCGCTGGCGTTATGACGGGGGACAGTGGCTCTAAAGCAAGTAACGTTCGATTTTATTTTGCTCGGGCCGGACTCCTGACCGCGCCCACTGGGTGGCTTGGTGGGGACATCGGCCACAGCAAGTTTCAAGTTGCGGGCTAATACGGCGCTGTGGCGCGCCCGACCCTTTACTGGAGAGATGAATAGCCGTAAAGAGTTAGCTGCAAGCCGGCGGCAAAACGCTATACTGGCGCTCATGGGGAATCTTAGAATTACCCGTTTGTCAATAGTTGCCTGTATCATCCTATTCCTGACCGGCTGCGCGCGACAGCCGGCGTCCCCTCCCACCGGGCCGCCGACCAGCTCTCACCCCGCGCCTACCGGCGCGCCAACGCAAACGCCCGCCCACGTTTCCACGCGGCCCACCCCGCAACCGCCGCCAACAGTCATCGCTGCCACGGCGACGCCGGTAGAGGCCGTGCTCGGCGAGCCCGACATCGCCGCCAACCTGGGACCGTTTGACATCGGCGAAAGCCATTGCGGTGTTCATCTTCCCGTCATGGCCCCTCCAGACTCCATCGCGGAGCAGGCCATCGACGTCCCTGCGGCGCTTACGTCGATCCCCGACGAGGCGCGTCCTGCCGTTGAATACATGCTCTCCCATCCGGAAAACGTGGCCCTAGCCGCCTTTGAGGTCGGGCGCGAAAGCGAAGGCCTTTTCCTCAACCCGGACCGGCCCGTTCCCTTGGCTTCGGTGGTCAAAGTGCTGCACCTGGTAGCCTATGCCCACGCCGTGCAACTCGGCGAGCTAGATTCCGCCATGGTCGTTCCGCTGTCAGATATAGAACGCTATTATCTCCCCAACTCGGATCTGGGCGCCCACCCGCGCGCGGTAGCCACGCTCGCCGAAGAGCAGCGTATCTTCGGTGACCCGCCGTCCATCCTTTTGGAAGATGTGCCGCGCATGATGATGGAGTTTAGCTCCAACGCTGCCACCGACTACCTGCATATGCTGCTGGGACAGGAGCGCCTGGAACAAACGGCGCTGGACCTGGGCATGCGGCACCAGACGGCCCCCTGCCCCTTCCTGGGCCAGTTCCTGCTCATGGGCCGCCGCGACGAGGGCCTGGGCCCTGTTCAAACCCTCATCGAGGACCCGCGCGCCTACAGCCGTGACGTCATGACCCTTACCGAGCAGTACAGCCAGGATGAGTCTTTCCAAAACGAGCTGCGGCCCTGGCAAGGGCGCGACCGCCGCCCCTCGCTAGAAGCGCAACGGCTGTTCAGCGAGTATCTGAATGCGCACGGCACGGCGCGTGAATACGCCAACCTCATGGCCCAGATTGCGCTCAACACACTAGGCCCTTGGGAAGAGAGCGTGCGCATACGTCGCTACATGGAATGGCCCACCCACTTCGCCGACAA
>CAYSMQ010000368.1:0-5113 GCA_964432035.1 uncultured Ardenticatenaceae bacterium | reverse complement strand
GCTGCTGCCGCACGCGGAGTTGGCGGTGGACGCCTGGGCCGCAGGCGCCGCGGGCCTACTGATGCGCGATAGCAGCAGCGCGCGGCTGGTGTCCGCTGTTCGGGCAGTGGCAAGGCAATTACACGTGTTCGACGAGCAGACGTCCGATTTCTTGAAGAAATCAGATGTCTTGGATCACGAAGCGCCCCCGGTGGAAGCACTGACGCCGCGCGAACAGGAGGTGCTGCAGCTACTTGCAGAAGGACTTTCCTACCGCGCCATCGCCCAGGAGCTGGAGATCAGCGAGCACACGGTCAAATTCCACGTTAATGCCATCATGGGCAAACTGGACGCGCAGAGCCGCACGGAAGCCGTCGTGCGCGCCACGCGGCTGGGATTAATTCTGCTCTGAGCGAGCACAGAGGCTACGGGAACGTACGACAACACATCTATTAATAGATTACTGATACAAACCCGTCACAATTCAGGCATGCGGAACAATCCCAAGGTGTTTCTCGTCTAATAGACGTGTTACGGCCATTCGAGTTGGCGCGGCTATTGCCCCTGACAGATCTGGGTATCTCAGCCGTCCGTCGTGGTTAATACCGTAGGAGAAGACGATCATGTTTTTCACCAGCCGTTATCCTGCCACCTTTGTGCTGTTACTGGCGGTCGGCGCGCTCGTCGCTTGCAGCGGGCCGCCTGCGACGGGCGAGGCGCCGGACGAAGAACCCACGCCTACGCTGACGGCGGAAACGCCGGAGAGTACCGTTACGGCGGCACCCACGGAGACCCCGGAAGCTGTGGAAACGGTAACGGTGACGCCCATCGCCGCAGAAAATCGCCTGAGCGGCAGCAGCTGGCTCCTCACCTCCTTTGAAACCGAAGGCGAAGAAACATTGGCGCTGCCGGATTCGGCAGTACCACTTGAATTCGAGACAGCAGGGAAAGCCGGCGGCAACGCCGGCTGCAATTATTATGGCGCTGACTATGAGGTTAGCGACAGTACCCTAACCTTTGGTCCCATCGAGAGCACGGCGATGGACTGTGAAGATGATGAGCTAATGGCTCAGGAACAACGCTTTCTTGCCGCCCTCCAGAGCGCCAATGAGTTTGAGCTGGCGGAAAACGGAAACCAACTCAGGATCACATATGACGATGGCGTGCTGAACTTCGTCAGCAGCGCCGGCGTTCCGCAAGCGACGGAGACGCCCGAAGCCGTAGAAAGCGTAAGCATATCCCGCCTCAGCATGTTCGGCGCCGGCGCCGGTTGGGCCACGGGCCGCCTGGGACAGGACAACAATGCACAGCAGGTTCTGAGAACGCTCGACGGCGGCGCGTCCTGGCGAAGTGTGACCCCGCAGGAGGCGCAGATTGCAGAAGCGACGGGTGGGCCGGAGGTTGCGGCCTCAGCCACCTTCGGCTCACCGCAGGCCGCCTGGGTTTCATTTGCGCGCGTGCAGACAGGCGCAGAAGGGGCGCCTACAGAGCAAATGACCCCACCCATCGTGTGGCTGACCGATGACGGTGGTCAAAGCTGGCAAGCCAGCGACGCCCTGGCCCTGGACGAGTTGCCCTTCGAGTACTTCGCGCCGTCCGATCTGGGTTCGACAGACGTTCAGTTCGGCTGGCTGATGGCGCATCTGGGCGCGGGCATGAGCCACGACTACATCGCCATCTTCACGACAGAGGACGGCGGGCAAACCTGGCAGCGCGTGAGCGATCCGGAGTCCCATTCTGACATTCAAGTGTGCGCTAAATCGGGCCTGACGTTCGCCGGCGAGGAAGACGGCTGGCTTGCCGGCAACTGCCCAGGTCTGATGCCGTCGCTATTTCTCTATCACACAGAAGACGGAGGCGCGAGCTGGGAACAGACAGAGCTACCGGCGCCAGAACATCTGCCGGAGCCGCCCGAGAACGGACTGGGAGACCGCGGACTGGGAGACCGCTGCGGTATTCCGCAAATAGCATCGTCTACTTCGGGCGCAGTTTCGCTGGCACTGCGTTGTTTTGCGTTTGAAGAGGATACGAGCGACGCTTGGCTGTACCGCACAGATGGCGAAAGTTGGCAGGTGCATACACTGCCGGAACCGGCGGGCACGTTCTACTTTCTAACGGCGGACGAAGGCTGGTACCTGGCGACCGACGAATCGCAGCCCGATGGAGAGAGTCGCGTTTACTATACCGGCGACGGCGGGCGCAGCTGGACGACGCTCGGTCAGATCGCTTCCCAGGGAGAAGCGCAGATCTACTTTGCCGACGCGGAGAATGGCTGGATCGTTGCCGGCTATCCGCCAGAGCGCGCCCTGTTTCATAGTGGCGATGGGGGACAGACGTGGGAGCGGCTGGCGCCGGTTGTGATCTCGCCCTCGCCATAGAAAGAAATCCGATTTCTTAAAGAAATCGGATTTCTGGGTGGTCTAAAGCTAACGACCCACCCGCCACACCTGCACCGTCCCCTCGCTAGTGCCCGAAGCCAGGCGTGTTCCACCGGAGTCGAAGGCCAGAGATGTGACCGTGGCGCGAGCGCCTACCAGGGTTTGCTGGAGCGTACCGTCCGGCACAGACCAGACGCGGATCACCCCGTCTTCGCCGGCGGTAGCCAGCAGTTCGTCGCCAGCGCCAAAGGCGACTGCGCGCAGCGGTTGCTCGTTACGGGCGTAGGCGTGCAACAATTCGCCGTCGGCGGCGCGCCAGAGGTTAACAACGCCGTCGCTACCGGCCGATGCCAGTAACGAACCGTCTGCGCTGAAGGCCACGGCGCGCACAGCGCCGTCGTGTCCGTGCAACGTGTGTTGTAGTTCGCCGTCAGGCAGCCGCCAGAGGCGCACCGTGTCGTCCAGGCCGGCCGAGGCCAACAATTGTCCGTCGGGTGAAAAGTCTAGACCGGCAATGCCCGCCTCGTGTCCCAAGAGCTCCTGCACTGCCTGGCCATCGGCCACGCGCCACAGACGGATCGTGCGGTCGTTGGCGCCCGACGCCAGCAGTTCGCCGTCAGACTGCAAGGCAAGGGCCGTGATGGGCGTCGTATGCCCTTCAAGCACGTGCAGCGTCTCGCCGCTGTCGGTCGCCACCAGGTGCACCAGGTTCTCGTTGTCGCCGGCAGCCAACAGGGAACCATCGGGCAGCAGAGCAGCGCTAATCACGGTCAGACCCAGAGCTTCAAGCTCGTACTGAAACTCGCCGCCGTCCGATTGCCACCAGCGCGTCGTTCCGGAACCATCCACGGCCAGCAGCCGGCCTCCGTCGGGGGAAAAGGCGACTGTTTGCGCCGGACCGCTCAGGCCCCGATGAACTTGCAGGCAGGGTCCTTGCTGCAGCAAGATATCTAGCCAGGCGCAAGGGCGTTGCGCCGACTGCAACCAGGTTGCACCCAAAAAGAGTAGAGACAGGACGCCTATGGCCCAGAAGGGCCAGGTGGGCCAGCCGTCTTCGCGCACGGTGCCTCCAGGAGTCTTTGTCTCACCGGCTCTTGCCAGTCCACGATCAAGCTGCGGGCCAAGCGGTCTTAGAACGGCAGCGGTAACGGTGCCTACTAAGGCGCCCATGGCCGCCGTGGGAAATACGGAAAAGATAACACCGAACAGCACACCTGCCAGCAGCGTTGCCAGCGACCCCTGGACGATGCCGTTGGCGATGCCCCCTAATAATCCCGATATGATACCTGGAATAGCGCCTAAGAGGGCCCCAAGCGCCCCACCTACCATCATTTCGCCTAAAAAGCCGATCTCCAACCCCGCCTTCGCCTCCAGAAGTACTTCTCTCTGGTTTGCGCCCACAAGCGCGCCCAGGATGGCGCCGAAAGGTACGGTAAGATCGGCCGGAAGTGCAAACCATTCGCGGAAAAGGGCGGCGACGATAGCGCCAACGGCGGCGCCGATCAGCGCACCGATGATCTTGTAAGGGCTGATATACCTGTTAACACCCACGTCGCTCAGCCCGCCCCGAGCCAGAGGGCATGGCCACAAGCCAAAGGCTCGGCGGTCAGCTCGCGGTTCTCCAGTCCCGGGGCGACCAGATAGTGGCGCCCTTCACTGGCCGCGTACAGCCACTCATCTGAGGGTGACCACTGCGGCACAAAATCGCTCGGCCCGTCGACACCAACAGTGCCCCTGTCCTCGACCAGATCGTAGAGCAACAGGCCTTCACGAGTCACCACACTGAGCCAACGGCCGGCGGGAGAGATAGATAGCGATCGCGCATCGCCGTCCACCGTCGAAAAGAGGTTAAAGAGCTGACCCGTATCACGCCGCGCCAGAAAGACGTGGGTAGTGCCCGAGACGGCAGGATCTCGAAGCCTGTCAGGCGCCACCCGCAGCGCAAGGAACAGCACGTTCTCATCGCTGGGGTGGCGCACGAGTCCCAGATCGGGCCGCACAGCCGCATTCGTGGGCGGCAACAGAGCCAGCAGTTGCGAAAGGTCCAAGAGCGTCTGGGCCCGCGGTTGGCCCACAGACATGAGCATGATTGCGCTCAGCTCACCTTCGTCCGTTTGCAGATAGGCAAACGTCTCGTCGTCCAGCCAGATGGGCGCGCTGCCGCTATCCATATAACGGAACGCCTGCGCCGCCGTGGTTGACTCGACGACGAACAGTAGATTCTGCTCGGGCCGCACGTTTATGACGTGCCCGCCATCCGGAGACCAGTACGTCAAGTAGTTGGACGGTCGCCAGTGACAACGATTTTCCAGACAGGTGGAAACCTCGGCTGCGCGATAGGGCGGCACCGTCTCCCGCAGACCGTGCTCTTCGGCCATCACAAAGCGTCCGTCGGGACTGGCGCCCAGGAAACTGAACTGTCGCCCGCTACCCGGTTCTGCCGCCCAGATTAACGTCTGTTGCCCGTCGCGCCAGAGGTGAATCTGCAAACTATCTGGCTCTCCCGTGGCAAAAATGGCGCCATCAGGCGGCGCGGGCCACAACCGCAGTGGTGCGCTTTTTCCACCGGCGTGTAGTTCCTCGATCTCGGGCACAAAGGACTGCATCTGAGCATCGAAGCGCAATAAGGCAGTCCGATCCTGTTCCGTCTTACACATCAACAATAGATCTTCGGCCGGAGGCTCGGGCGGCGCGTACGTCTCATCCTCGGCGCTTTGCACCTGAAGGTAACTGTGCCAGCCCATAGCCAGCGCCGG
>CAYSMQ010000367.1:0-5121 GCA_964432035.1 uncultured Ardenticatenaceae bacterium | reverse complement strand
GCATGTGGATCGTGGCATTGGGCAAGGCGTACCGCATGCCCTTCGTGCCCGCCGTCAGCAGCACAGTGCCAAAGCTCGCCGTAAAACCAACTGCAACGGTAGATACGGGGCATTCGACCTGCTGCATCGTGTCGTAAATGGCCATTCCCGCGTACACTTGCCCGCCGGGGGAATTGATGTACATGCGAATAGGCTTATTAGGATCTTCCCGTGCCAGATAAAGCAGCTGTGCAACGGTCAGATTGGCAATCTGATCGTTGATCGGCGTGCCCAACATGATGATGCGGTTTCGCAGCAAAAGGGAATAAATGTCATAAGCGCGTTCGCCGCGACCCGTGGATTCGATGACCATGGGCACTAGCGCAGATGGAAGGTTCTCGAACATAGCGTTTTGTTCTCCTAGTTTCGTAGTCGTCACTCTTCTTCCGTTGTATCAACTTTCTCGGTACTTGTTTCAGTCTCGTCCTCAAGCGCGTCCAAATCCGGCGCGGCGCCGGTTACAATCGCTTCAATGCGCTCGTAGACTTTTTCCATTATCATGTCGTTCGTGATGATTTCCATACCCTGTGGCTGGCGGAAGAATTCACGCATCTGTTCTCTCAGTTCGTCGTTTGCGTCGAAGCGCTCCAGACGTTCGTCAATAGCCGCGTCCAACTCTTCCTCCGACAGAGCCAACTTCTCTTCTTCTATAACCTGGCGCACGATGAGGCCGCGCTGCACGCGTTCCTCGGCCTGCTCGCGCCAGCGCTCACGCAGAGATTCCTCCGTCTCCCCCTGCAGCGTCAAATAATCATCCCACTGCCAGCCTGACTGCGTGGCCTGTCCCTTCAAATTTTCTACCATTTGGGTCAGTTCCTGATCGACAACTGACGGCGGAAATACAACTTGGGCGCTCTCTGCGACTTCCTCGACAAAGCTATCAACCAGGTCGTCGCGCGCTGCCTGCTCGGCCTGTTCCTGTAGGTCCTGACGCACCTTCTCGCGCAACTCCTCCAACGTCTCGTAGTCGCCTTCTTCTTTGGCGAACTCGTCGTTTAACTCTGGTAAATAGCGGCTCTTCACATCCAGAACCGTGATGGTAAAGGTTGCCTCGCGCCCTGCCAGCTCCTCCTGGTCGTAATCCTCAGGGAACGTCACCGTAAACTCACCCTCGTCGCCAACTTCCATACCGATCAGGTTGTCGACGAAATCGGTGCCCGGAAATGTTTGATCGTGGTCCATGAGCAGCTCGATGCGCTCCTCATCCATGATCACTTCTGTGGCATCCTCTTCGATGATTTCACCGGTGCCGCTAACGGCTACCATGTCTCCGCTCATCACGGGTCTGTTTACAGGCTCCAACACCTCATGGTGCGAGCGCATGTGTTCCAGCGCTTCGTCTACTGCCTCCTCGTCCACTTCAACCGGTTCGATCTCGCGCCGGATGGAGCGGTAGTCACCGAGCGTCACGACCGGTTCCATGGGAATGGTGAATGACACCACGAGCGGTTCCACTTGCAGGTCGTCCAGCGATACCTGTCCGTATGGCGCAACGTCTACTTCTTCTAGCGTTTCGTTGAAGATGGGATCCAACATTTCTTCGACAGCCTCAGACCGGATGTACTCACGGCCCAATCGCTGTACGAGGACGTTGTAGGGCGCTTTGCCGCGTCGGAATCCGGGAACGGCAACGTCGCGCGCAAACTTGCGCGCCGTTCGACGCATTTGTTCCTGGACGCGCTCCTCGGCAACCTCGACGGTAACTTTCAATTGTCGTTGTTCATTTTCTTCGGTTTGAATATTCAGGGTCACAGAAAACCTCTTTCAACGGTGATCGTGGTAAATTCGTGCGCAACCTGGCACAGAGCGCCGCGACTGCCAGGCAGCCGACGCAGTTTCACCAGATTAACGTACTAATATTGGAACTATGTAAAATAGCTGCACCTTCAAAAAACAAGGCGCTGCAAGTGCAGCGCCCGTCACTCTGGCAACCGTTGTGCCGGTGCAACGCATCGTAGATGGGGAAGGCGGGACTCGAACCCGCACGCCTCGCGGCACATGATCCTAAGTCATGCTCGTCTGCCAATTCCGACACTTCCCCGATCCCCGTAATTATACCACCGGCCACTCCTCTGCCAAGCAGAAGAACGTTAGAATCGCGACAGTGCGCCGGGCCGTCACCTGTCGCGATTTCTTTGAACATATTCACCTACACCGGTAAGATTGCGCTCCAAGGAGAAACCCATGAGATTATACGCCGACGCCATCGTCACCAACCAGTTTAATCAGGTACTGTTCGTGCGGCGCAATGACTCGCGCACGTGGGCTCCGCCAGGCGGCGCTCTGGAAGCTGGTGAATTACCAACAGACGCAATGCGCCGCGAGGTAGAAGAGGAGACCGGACTTAAGGCGATGCCCGTGCGCCTCGTTGGCCTATACTATCGCCCTGAAAAACCGGACGGCCTTCTCATATTCGTTTTTCGTGCTATCCAACGCGGTGGGCAGTTGCAGACGTCGGCCGAATCGCCGCAAGTTGGTTTCATCGAGTCGGTGCCGGCGCCGTGGCCTATGTTGGGCGTGCATCGCGAAATGCTCGATCGCGCGCTGGCCCACGACGGCGGTCCCCCTTACTGGGGATACCAGCCTATGCCGTTGGGAGTACGACTGATACGTGACGTCGTATACGGGGCGCACGACTTGTGGCGCGTGCTGCGCCGTCGACCCGCGGTCCGGCCACCACCGCAGTGGGGCGTGGGCGCCTTCACCACGATCGTCGACGAGGAGGGCGACGTTCTCTGGGTAAAACGGTGCGACTATGACGCATGGAATCTACCGGGCGGCAGGCGCCAGGGCATGGAGGCGCCGTGGGAAACGGCCATTCGTGAAACGCACGAAGAAACGGGCCTACACGTGAGGCTGCTTCAGCTCAGCGGTGTCTACATCAAACCGCAAACAAACGATATCATCTTTTCCTTCCTGGCAAAACCCATTGACGGGCAACTAGGGAAGAACGAGGAAGCGGCGGACTTCGCTTATTTCGCGCCGGGCGACGAGCCACCCAATACGCTGCCTAAGCACGTCGAGCGCGTGGCCGACGCCGCGGGTCCGCAGAAGACAACGCTCTTCCGTGAACAGACCGGACCGCCGGGTTTACAGCTACTTCGTGAGGCGGGCTTGATTGACGACCAAGAGGAGAACTGAGCAATATGACCTTCCTTCACACACTTGCCGAGAATTGCCGGCGCCTTTCCAACAAAGTGGCTATCGAAATGTTGGGCACGCGCGAATCGGCCGTCACCTATGGCCAGCTAGAAGCAAACGTGCGGCGCACGATGGGCTATCTACAAGAAAAGGGCGTGGAAGAAGGCGATCGGGTCGCCCTGCAGCTACCCAAAGGGCTGCCGTTTATTTATCTGCACATTGCCATTATGCGTCTGGGCGCCATCAGCCTGCCCCTTAACCCGGGATATCCGCCGCGAGAGCTGGCCTATTTCCTGGACGACGCCGAGGTTGGACTCTTTATAGCCCACGAAGCAAATCGCGAGACGGTGGAGGACATACGCGGGCAACTGTCGCAGTTAGAGGAAGTTGTCTATCTGGCAGGTCCGGGAGGGAGCTCTTTCTACTCACTCGTAGAAGCGGTGGCCTCGTCGGATGACCGGCTGCCGCCTATCCCCGACGATCTCGACAGAACGGCGCTGATGATCTACACCAGCGGCACCACCGGGCGGCCCAAAGGCGCCATGATCACGCACGGCAACCTGACGGCAAACATTGACGCTTTGCACGAAGCGTGGGGCTGGCAAGAGGATGACGTTCTGCTACACGTCTTGCCCATCTTCCACGTGCACGGACTGGTCGTGGCCTTGCACGGCGCCCTGAACGCGGGCGCCACGGCGCTGCTTATGCCCAAATTCGAGGCCGTTCCGGCTCTGGAAACGCTCGTGGAACGCCGGTGCACGGTCTTCATGGCCGTTCCCACCATACACCGCATGTTGCTCGAGGCGCCCAACGGCTCCGATTATGATCTGAGCCACATGCGCCTACTGACGTCCGGTTCGGACCGGTTGCCTGATGACGTTTTTGAAGCCTATCAGGTAACCTTTGGGCATACGCTTCTAGAACGTTATGGCATGACGGAAACGGGTATGAATCTTTCTAATCCGCTGCGGGGAGAACGACGCGTCGGCTCGGTGGGTTTACCACTGCCCGGCGTAGAAGCGCGCATCGTCGATCCTGAAAGCGGCGAACAGTTACCGGACGGTGAAGTGGGCGAGGTGCAAATACGCGGCCCGCACGTCTGCAAGGGATACTGGCGCCAGCCGGAGAAGACGGCCGAAGCCTTTACCGACGATGGATGGCTGAAGACCGGCGACCTTGGCCTCCGTGAACCTGACGGTTATTTCACCCTTAAGGGGCGATCGAAGGATCTAATTATCAGCGGCGGTCTCAACGTCTACCCACCGGAGGTGGAGCTGGTGCTTGCCGATCACCCAGACGTCGCCGCCAGCGCCGTCATCGGTTGTCCGGATGCCAAGTGGGGCGAGCGTGTCACTGCCGTTATTGTGCCAGCGGATGGAGCAGCGCCTTCTGAAGAGGAGATTATTGCCTTTTGCCGCGACAGACTGGCTGCTTATAAGGCTCCTAAAGAGGTCCTTTTTGTGGAGGCAATGCCGCGTAACGCCTTGGGGAAGATACAGAAGGCGCGCCTGCGCGACGATCTGTGTCACGCGGACGCCTAGCCAGCCTCGTCCCGGACAAAATCCGCCAACGCGCGTGGCTTGCGCCCCAGCAACCACGTCAGCACGCGTGGATTTCCCGCAAAGCCAAATTGGGCGTAGTAGCGAAACATCTTCAGAAGTGACTCTATGGTGTACGACGCCATTCCGTCCGCTTCGGCCTGCTCGCGCCACTGTTCGAGGCTAATCTCCTGAGACCTTATCTGGCGGTCTAGGCTCGCCGCGAGTTGAGCCGCAACCTCTGTCTGCGCCAGCGGCTCTGTGCCCACAAGCTGATAGGTAGCCCCCGCGTGGCCCGGTTCGCTTAACACGCGGGCGGCGACTTCCGCGACGTCTGCCAGGTGAACTAGGCTCAAGCGCGTCGTCACGGGATAGGGCACGCGATAGACGCCCTGCTCTACAA
>CAYSMQ010000366.1:0-5141 GCA_964432035.1 uncultured Ardenticatenaceae bacterium | reverse complement strand
CATCGACGAGGAAGAAGGTTACTTCTACGTCAACGATCACGAGATCCGCCGCGGCGACTGGATCACCGTCGACGGCTCCACAGGCAACGTTTTGCTGGGCAAAGTACCAACGCAGGAGCCGGAGATGAGCAGGCACTTTGAGAACCTGATGCAGTGGGCGGACGAATATCGCCGCCTGGGCGTGCGCGCCAACGCCGACACGGGGCCCGACGCCACGGTCGCCCGCCAATTTGGCGCCCAGGGCATTGGCCTTTGTCGCACGGAGCACATGTTCTTCGGAGACGAGCGCCTGGCTATCATGCGCGAGATGATCCTCGCCGAAGATCTGGCGGCGCGCCAGGCTGCGTTGGACCGTTTGCTGCCCATCCAGAGACAGGATTTTCTAGAAATTTTCCGCGCCATGGATGGCCTGCCCGTCACTGTGCGCTTGCTGGATCCCCCGCTGCACGAATTCTTACCGAACTACGACGAGTTGCAGGGCGAGCTTTACGAGCTCAAGTTGCGCATGATGCAGAGCGACAGCTTCGGCTCTGTAGACCAGGTCTTGCGCCAGGTGTGGGAGAAAGAGCAGCTGCTTCGCCGCGTGTCACAGTTGCGCGAAAGCAATCCCATGCTGGGCCATCGCGGTTGCCGCCTGGGCATGGTTTACAGCGAAGTGACCGAGATGCAGGCGCGCGCCATTTTCGAAGCTGCCTGCCGCGCCCAGGGTGAAGGCGTTTCGGTCATCCCCGAGATCATGATACCCCTCGTGTCCATTGCCCCCGAACTGGAGAACCAGCGCGCCATCGTGCAGGCCGTTGCCGAGGAAGTGCTGGGCGAGAACGGCATGGAGATGGCGTACAGTATCGGCACCATGATCGAGCTGCCGCGCGCCGCGCTCACGGCCAATCAGATAGCGGCCCACGCCGACTTCTTCAGTTTCGGCACCAACGACCTGACGCAGACCACGTTTGGCCTCAGCCGCGACGATAGCGGTCGTTTCCTGACCCATTACATTACGGGAAAATATATGGAGAACGACCCTTTCCAGGTCATGGACGAGGAGGGCGTCGGCGAACTTGTGAAACTGGGCGTCGAGCGCGGGCGGCAGGCGCGACCCGACCTCAAGACCGGCATCTGCGGCGAGCATGGCGGCGATCCGCGCAGCATCGGCCTTTGCCACCGATACGGCTTAGACTACGTTAGCTGTTCGCCGTATCGCGTACCCATTGCTCGCCTGGCGGCGGCGCAGGCGGCCCTGGCGGAATAGCAAGGCTACCGGACCGGCGAGTGGCTGAGAACATCCGGTTACCCACTCGCCGGTCTGCTCGTTGCCTCCTTCCCTAGACAGTTCCTATCCCCCTGAAAACCTTTCCCTATCTGGACTCCAAACGCCGGAATATACGCCGCTGGGACGATCGAGGGACGCCCCGCGGAACGCTGACGGGATGCAGCGACGCTATGCTTATCTCATCAAGTGACTGCTTGAACATGAGAACAGAGATAGTGATGTAGAGGCGCCGGCGTAGTACGACCGAAAGCGTCCGGCCGATGGAGGTAAAAATGCATCCGCTAAACAACAATCCACACTTGATCGAAAAATTTGCGCACGACCGTTACAACGACCGCCGCCGCGAAGCAGACGCGTGGCGCCTGGCAAAAATAGCCCGCGCCGGGGTCCAAGCGGCCTGCGCTTCTGCCGGCTCGCGCCTGGAGCGTGCAAAAAACGCCCTACGCCGGCAATTATTAATGAACGCGCCACAGCAGCAAGCGCCAGGCTGCTAACTGCTTTTAAGCTGGTTTGACACTTTGGAAGGCCCGCCATGATCACGCTAAACATCGTCCCGGTGATTGGGACGGCGACTAACGAGCAACAAGTTCGTTATCAGGCTGCCGCTCAATATGAAGACAATTTCGCCGGCACGCTCGGGCAACGGTTTATGGCCTGGCTGGCGGGCCGGCGCCAATGCTTGCTAGAGCTGAGTGCGGTTTCTAGCCGTCGAAGCTCAAAGTCTGAACATGATGGCGGCACGCGCGTCGTTCCACTCAAGAAGATCGTCGGCAGCCAGGGCCGGGCCTGCGATTTCGGACCCGATTTTCGCCCGCGGCAGGCCGGCACGCGCTCGCGCTGGATCAACATCGCTGCCGCTGTTGCCAAAGGTGCGATCTTGCCGCCTGTCGAACTCGTCGAGGTCGGTGGTCGCTACTATATTCGCGACGGACATCACCGAATTTCCGTTGCCCGCGCCAATGGTCAGGATCACATTGACGCTCATATTACTGTTCTGGAAGAGTGAGGGAGGATTGACGTGAGAAACCGACAACTCTTATACTTGTTTTTGAGCAGCTTCATTATTCTCTTCATGGGTATGGGCCTGTTCCCCTTGTTGCCGCTCTATGCCACGGAACTTGGCGCGACGCCAACAACGATCGGCTATTATTTTGCTCTGATGTACGTTGCCAATACTGCAGGTACGATGCTCACCGGCCATTTTGCTCGCCGTCTCACGCGCCGCGGCGCTTTCATCGTCGTCGGCGCGTTGGCCCTGCCTGCGGTCTTTTTCATGGGGCGCGTGACGGCATTCTGGCAGCTCGTCCTGCTCACCGCCGTGGCCTGGTTTAGCGGCGGCATGAATGTGGCCCTGGCTAATGTACTCACGGGCCTGCACGCCGACGGCAAACGCCGCGGCGCCAGCTTCAGCCTCATGTTCCTGGCCATGCCGCTGGGTTCTCTATTCGGCGGCGCGATCATTGGCCGTCTCGTAGATGGGTACGGATTTCGAACGACGTTTGAGGTACTGACACTTATCTGGCTTATTATGCCCTTGATCGGTATCCTGGGTATTCGCGATGCACATGCTCAACCGAAGGTCGCAAAGGTAAGAGAAGCGTCTCGCGCAACTGTCCAACAACCGAAGGTCGCCATGCCCGCACTGGGCAGCCGTTTCCTGCTGCTGATGGCTATCACGTTCTTGGCCTCGCTGGCTATCCAGGCCGCGCGCCTGGGCGCGCCGCTCTCCATGCAGGCGTTGTCCTTCTCGGCAAGCGAGATCTCGACAGCCACAGCCATCGGCGGCCTGGTTACCATCCCTGTGGCTCTCTTGCTTGGCGCACTGTCCGATCGTCTGGGGCGCGAGCGTTTCTTAAGCCTCTCCTACGTATTGGCCGGGTTGGGCGCCGCCTCGCTCATTGCTGCCAGCCAGCTATGGCATTTCTGGCTGGCGGTGACGCTGATGACCGTCTCGCTATCGACGACCGGCGCGCTGGCTTCGGCCTTAGCCACGGATGCCCTGCCCCCGGAGGCGCTGACGCGCGGCCTGCCACTGATTAAGGCCATGACCTCTCTTGCCGCGATCGTCAGCTTTGCCAGCGCGGGCTACGTACTGGAGACGCTGGGGCCCGGCGCTCTTTTCGTCGTCGCCGCGCTACTCGCCGGTCTGGCGACCCTGGGCGTGCGTCCGCTACACGCCGTCTGTGGTGATATGATTAACGTATTGCGTGTACCGCTTTTCACTTTGGATTGCTACGGGCAGTCTGCAAGCCCTAACGCTTAACGGTTGGAGGCTTAAGATTAAGATGTTGAATGGACGGCAAGTTTCCGATGAGACGCTCGAGGAGCAGGCGACGGTTAACACAAGTATGGACCGCGGACTAGCCGCAGTCCATGCCGTCGTCATCGGCGGTAGTATCGCCGGCCTCACGGCGGCGCGCATGCTCGCCGGCAGCTTCGAGCACGTCACAATCGTCGAGCGCGATCAACTGCCGCAAGACGTTGAGTTTCGCGCCGGCGCGCCACAGGCGCGACACGCCCACATGTTGCTACCCCGCGGGCAGGCTATATTGGAACAGCAGTTTCCAGGTGTGACCGACGAATTGGTGCAAAATGGGGCGGTTGCCATGCATCCATCGCGCGACGTGCTGGTGTTCGAACATGGCGACTGGTCCCGTCCACCCTCGCCCTCGCCCTCGGGCCAGATTTCATTGGCCTGCAGCCGTCCATTGCTGGAACATGTGGTGCTTAGCCGGCTGAAAAAGGATCCGCACGTGCAGATTCTGGCAGGTACAGAGGTTCTAGGCTTAAAAGCAGACGAGCAGACGCGCCGGGTGCAAGGCGTCACCGTTCGCGAACGCGGCGGGTCGGCGAGCGTGCGCGAGTTGCCGGCATCGTTGGTGCTTGATGCCAGCGGGCGCGCGTCGCGCGCGCCCCAATGGTTGCGCGAATTGGATTTCTGTCCGCCGCAAGAATGGACCATCAATGCCTTTGTCGGATATACTACTCGGCTGTACCGGTACCCAAAGAATTTCTCAGCAGACTGGAAAGCGTTGCACGTGCGACTCTCTCCGCCAGATCACACGCGCGGCGGGCTCATCATACCGCTGGAAGGCGACCGCTGGCAGGTGGCCCTGGTGGGCATCGCGCGCGATCACCCGCCGACGGACGACGAGGGCTTTATGGCCTTTGCCCAAAGCATGGCCACGCCGGCGCTATACGAGGCAATCGCCGCCGCCGAGCCGCTAACGTCACCGTATGGCTATCGCCATACGGCGAATCGCCTGCGTCGTTATGATCGCCTTCCCTGTTATCTGGAGGGCTTTCTTGTCTGTGGCGATGCTGCCTGCACGCTCAATCCGGTCTATGCGCTGGGCATGACGGCCGCCGTTGCCGGAGGGCCTGTGCTGCAACGGGCGCTGGCGCAGTATGCTGGCAACGAAACTCTCGACGGTCTGGCGGAGACGTTCCAGCGCGAGCTGGGTCGCGCTCTTACGCCCTACTGGCGGCTGGCTACGCGCCACGATTGGGATTGGCCCATTACCGAAGTGGACGACAATGAACTTTACGAAGAACTGGAGTAAGCGAAATGAACGTAATAAGCAAAGAGGAATTGCGAGAAAAGATTGAACGCGGCGATAACTTCCGGCTGATTATGGCCCTCGATCGCCACGCCTTTGACCAGATGCACATTCCTAGCTCGATACATTTTGAGACTATGGAGGAGGCCGCCAAACAACTCGAGCCGCAGGAAGAAATCGTCGTTTACTGCTCCAACCCCCTGTGCCCCGTCAGCGTCCAGGCTTACCGTACCCTGGAGAAACACGGCTTTACAAATGTCTACCGCTATCCAGGCGGCATCACAGAGTGGATGGAAGCGGGATATCCGATG
>CAYSMQ010000365.1:0-5146 GCA_964432035.1 uncultured Ardenticatenaceae bacterium | reverse complement strand
CGTTTCCACTTCTTCCTGCCAGGCTTCCAGATCGTCAAAGTAATTGGCCATCGCCACCTGATCCGCCTCATCTTCTGGTCGTTCGGGTTGCGGCGGCAACTCCGGCTCTTCAGGTTGCGGGCCCAGACGTTCCGGCGGATCACCCGGTTCGGGCGGCGGCGGACCCGGTTCTGCCGGCGGTTCCCCCGGCTCCTGCGGCGGCGGTTGATCGAGCGCTGCTGTGTAGAATTGGCCTACGCCCGGGAAGTTACAGGAGCTGGCATCCAGGGCGTTGCTGCCCATACAATTGCAATTGGCGTCCTTTTGTTCCAGCGACAACTCCGTGCGCTGTTCTGGCGGCAGGTCCCAACAACTATCGCGGGCCACGTCCGAGCCGGCGCCTGAAATAGTCATGAAAGCCTCAAAAGCCCAGCGCGTGGAGATGGGCGCGGTGACGGCGCCAGGCAGCGGGACCAACGCGCCGCCCAAAACGATCTGGGGCACCATAAGTAAGATGACGATCAGCGGCGCCGAGTTGGGGTTGGGCGCCAGCGCCGAGGAAAACAGGCCCAGCATCATGCCCGCCATCGTCGCTAGTAGCAGCGAGAAGTACATGAGAACCATTTCTGTCACGCCGCCGGGCATATCAAAGGCCAGATAATGCACAAGGATGTAGCAGGCCGTCTGGTACAGGGCCAGTAGCGCCGCGACCCAGATCTTGGACATCACGTAGGGCAGGATCCTGAGATTGACCAGCCTTTCCCGTTTGTAGACCTCCTGTTCCTTCACAATCTCGCGCATCTGCGCCAGGCCGCCGACCATGACGGCATATACGGTGGGCAAGAAGAGTATGATGAGCACGACGGCGAAATTGCCCTCCGTGAAATCGAAGGGATTGGCGCCCACTACAGCCGCTAGCACCACCTGCAATAGGGCGACCAGGGGCGCTGCCGCCAGCATCAAGGCCAGGCTAAACTTGTCTCGCGTCAGAATCTTGATGTTACGCGAAGAGAGAATGGAGAATTGGCGCAGCGACGAAATCTGCTGCTTCTGGCGGCCCGCCACCGGTTGCGCCGCTGCGGACGCTGCCGTTTGCCCGTTGCCGCTGGGATAATGTTCCACTTCTTCCAAGGGCCGCGCGATATACTTCTCATAAGCCAGGTGGTTGCGGTAGCGCTCTGCCCATTCCTCGGGCGTGCCATTGTGAGAATCTTCCAGAATGGCGTAGATCTCGTCAAACTCGATGTCCCGCGCTCGCCGATCGCGTTCTGAACGATATTTGTCGAAATAGGAAAGCGCCTCGTCCGGTGGACCGTACCACACCAGATGACCGCCGCGCGCTAGAAAGACAACCTTGTCCGCCAGCATCACGTTCTTCGTGGCGTGCGTAATGAGCACAATCGTGCGCCCTTGATCTGCGAGGCGACGCATCAATTGCATCAAAGAGGTTTCTGTGCCCGGATCCAGACCAGACGTGGGCTCGTCCAGGAAGAAGAGGCCCGGCTTGGTCAACAGCTCCACGCCGATCGAGACCCGCTTTTGCTGCCCGCCGCTCAGCTCGCTGATTTGCGTGTCCTTGCGGTGTGCCAAGTCCAGGTCTTCCAGCACTTCCATGATACGCGCGTGCCGTTCCTCTTCGGTTGTGTCCGGCGGCATGCGCAACTGGGCCGAGTAGTCGAGCGCCTGGAAGACGGTCAGCTCCATGTGAATAATATCGCGCTGCGGTACGTAGCCAATATCGTTGCGCACCGCGTCAAAGTTCTGATACACGTCGATGTCGTTGACGTGCACGGTGCCATGCGTCGCGGGCCGGTAGCCGGCGACGGCGTCTATCAGTGTCGATTTTCCGCCGCCGCTTTGCCCGACAACGACGATAAACTCGCGCGGCTGGAAGACCATCGAAATGTTCTGCAGAATATTGAGGTCTTCGCGCACCCACTTGTTCAGCCCCACTGCTTCCACGTGCAGGCCGCCGCTGTCGTCGTACTGCGCCAGCGCCTCCTGGCCCACCACAAAGCGATAGGGGCCAATGCGCACCGTATCGTCCGGCTGCAGCCACACTTCGCCCTCGATGCGTTCGTCGTTGACAAACGTGCCGTTGGAGCTGCGCAGGTCTCGTACCCGGTAGCGCTGGCCCACGCGCTCAATTTGCGCGTGGTAACGGGACACAGTCGGATTATCGACCACGATGTCGTTGCTGTCATCGCGGCCCAACGTCAGCGTCGTCTTTTCTGAGAAATCAACGGTGCGCGCCTCTGTCGTATCCCGGGCTTCGGTCGGCGACAGATAGGTCATCGTGACCATCGCGCCGGGATCCAGGCCGCCAATGCGGAATTTATCCTCGTGCCGCATCCGTTGCGGCTCGCTCAGTGGTCGACCCTCGTACAGCAACGGGTTGGTAATGTCGCGTAACGGCACCAGCCGGTAGCCGCCATTGCTGCGTTCCAAATAGGCGTGGTGTCGCGAGACGATGGGGGAAGGCAGGATAATGTCGTTATCCTCGGCGCGGCCGATCGTAATCCGTTCACGGTCCAGCGTGAAGGTCTGTTGCGGGTTGCCCGCAATCTGGACCGCAAATCTGGGCGGTTTCGTGGCCCGACTCTCGCGCTGCCCACCGGTCGGTGCACTCACTGCCTGCTGGAGCTGTGTGGCTGCCGGTTTTCGCGCAGCCGGTCGCGCAGCGGTCGCGCCTGCTGCGGCTGCCTGGGGCGAGCCAAAGGTCAGGGTGACCTGGAAAGCAGAGTCATCTTGTCCGATGCGCAACTCGTCGCCGTGGCGCAGCAGGCGCGGCTCTTGCAGGGCCTCGCCCTGGAACAAGACGGCGTTGCTAGCCTGTGGCAAGACGACCAGGCGGTACGTGTTAGCGCTCTTTTCCAGGCGTGCGTGGTAGCGGGAGACGATACGCGAGGGCAGGACGATGTCATTATCCTCGGCGCGGCCGAGCGTAATAACTTCGTCGTGCAGCTCATGCGCCTGTGGCGATTGGCCCGCCACCTGCACGATGAGCCGTGGCGCGTCTGCCGACGGTTGCGCCTGTGCCTTGTCCATTCCTACGGTTGCGGGCACATCTTCGTCCACAGAATAGACGGTGGCCTGCATCATGGTTCTGGCGTCTTCACTCGACGGCTCGCTTTCGCCTGGGGCGCCGTCGCCAGCGGCGGCGCTAAAACGCATAACGATCGCCTGGCCTAGCCTGATTTCATCACCCTCTTTCAGGGCGGTGCTTTGTTGAATGCGCTGGCCGTTGACGAAGGTGCCGTTGCTGCTGCCCAGGTCCTGAATGGAATAGTGCCCATTACGCAGGATAATGCGGGCGTGCCGGCGCGAGACTGCGGGCGAATTAAAAACGAGGTCTGCTCTTTCGTCCCGCCCTATGATTGTCTCTTGCTCTGTCAGTCTAACTTCAAGGCCAGTTGAGGGTCCTTTGATAACTGCGATCATGCCGGAATTCGTTGACACGGCGATGGCCTCCCTAAACAGGTTTTTTGGCGTACTGGATACCGTGAAAGTATAACAGAGTTTAGTATTTTATGGTATAAGTATGCAAGCGGCGTGCCAGAGCCCGAGATAAACGGTTCAGAACAAGACGGAACGCAGAGCAAAAAAGCATCATGGAATTTCACAACACCGATGGTGAACCATTCCGCCATGCGACGCTCGTAGATCTTTTGCGCAAGCGTAGTTCCCAAAACGCGGAAAAATTGGCGTATATCTTCCTGCAGGACAGCGAAGAGGACGAGGAGCGTATCAGCTACGGGCAACTCGACCGGCGCGCGCGTACGATTGCTGTCCAACTGCAGGCCCTGGGCGCCGCCGGCGAACGAATGCTACTTCTTTATCCCGCCGGCCTGGATTTCATTGCCGCTTATTTTGGCTGTCTCTATGCTGGCGTGATCGCCGTTCCCGTTTATCCGCCGCGTCTCAATCGCCCTTCCCCGCGCATCCAAGGCATTGTCGCCGACGCCGAAGCGCGCTTTGCCCTCACAACAACGCAAATTCTAGAAAAACTGGAACGCCGCTTCGAGCACATGCCGGACCTGGCTGCCTTGCGTTGGGTAAATACTGACGAGCTTGCCGAAGATTTGGACGAACAATGGCGTGATCCGGGCCTTACGGCTGATTCGCTTGCTTTCCTGCAGTACACGTCTGGTTCCACCAGCGCGCCGAAAGGCGTCATGGTCAGCCACGGCAACCTTATGCACAATCTGGAGCAGATACGCCGTGGTTTCCGCATCGACCATCGCGGCTTTGGTGTCTTCTGGTTGCCCAGCTACCACGACATGGGACTTATCGGCGGCATTTTGGAGCCCATGTACGTCAACGGCCCCTCTTTGCTCATGGACCCCGCGGCGTTCCTGCAGCGTCCCGCACGTTGGTTGCAAGCCATGTCCCACCACAAAGGTACGATCAGCGGCGCGCCCAATTTTGCCTACCAGATGTGCGTGGACAAAGTCACCGAGGAGCAGTGCGAAGGGCTGGATCTCAGCAGTTGGGAGATCGCCTTTTGCGGCGCCGAGCCCGTTCAGCACGAGACGCTGAGAGCGTTCGCCGAACGCTTTGCGCCATATGGTTTCTCTTCCGATGCTTTCTACCCCTGCTATGGTCTCGCCGAAGGGACGCTTCTGGCGGCCGGCGGCGACGGCCCCGCTACGCCCGAGCCCCTGACTGTGAGCGCGACCGCGCTCACGCGTGACCGCGCCGAGCCTGTGGCGCCGGATGCCGCCGATGCCCAGACGCTGATCGGGTCCGGACATGCGCTGCTCGACCAGCAACTTTTGATCGTCGATCCCGACACGCTCACGCCCTGTGCAGATCGCGAGGTGGGTGAAATATGGATCGCCGGGCCCAGCGTGGCCCAGGGCTATTGGAACCGGCCGGAAGCGACCCAGGAAACATTTGAAGCGTATCTTGCCGGTACGGACGAAGGCCCCTTTTTGCGCACCGGCGACCTCGGGTTCGTGCACGCCGGCGAGCTTTATATTACCGGACGTCTCAAAGATTTGATCATTATTCGCGGGCGCAACCATTATCCACAGGACATTGAACTGACCATAGCCCAGTGCCACGAAGCGTTTGAAACGGGCATGGGCGCCGCCTTCTCCGTCGCCGTGGAAGGCGATGAACGGCTGGTCGTCACCTACGAATTAAAACGCAGCCATCGCCGCAG
>CAYSMQ010000364.1:0-5159 GCA_964432035.1 uncultured Ardenticatenaceae bacterium | reverse complement strand
CGGCTGCTTCGCTTAGCCGGGCGTGGCATTCGTGGCAGAGCCGGTTCTGGTGGTTATGCTTTCCAACCTTCTCCAACTTGCGCATCAGCAGATTGACGTCTATCTGCACGTCTACTTGAGGGTTGAGCCCGACCGTTTCTCTTGTGGCCTTGATGACCTCGGCGTCGGAATGGCTAAGCGCCTTGCGCAAGCGGTGGAGCGTGACTCTGAAGTTGTTGCGCGCCTTGCCGGCGGGTAGATGGGGCCACAGGAGCGTGGCCAGTTCCTCGCGCCGCAGGGGTTGATTGGCTTCTACAGCAAGGTAGGCCAGCAGGGCGCGCTCTTTGTCGGTGGAAAAGGATTCTACGGGCCGCTTGTCGCGGGAAACGAGATAGGTACCCAGGAAGCGCATCGTTAGCAAGACGATCACCTCAGCAGTTTGCACGCATGGCAGCCGGCGGCGAGCTGCCACCCGCCCTCTGAAAGCACTTATATTTTCATTATAGCAGACGCCCGGGCAGCGTTTAATGAGCCTGTAACGGCAAATCCTTAGGCTGAGGTTGGTGTGGAAAATGATTGATTATCCCCGCCCGGTTAGAGGTTTCGGGGCATGAGGGCGACGCCCCTTGCCTGTGGTGGGTGGGAAGGTGGTACAATGATCAAGATCCGGTCACTCCTTTCACTTTTGGTCGTCCTGATTTTGGCTGTGCTGAATCAGGGGACGGCGACGGGCGCATCGCTACCCCAACAAGGGTCTGGCGATGCCGCGACGTCTGCCGACGTCTCCTTTGTGGAGAACCGCTCAGAACCGTTTGGCGCCTTCGACGGCGTTGCCTATGTGCGCCATACGGGCTTTTTCGAGGGTGAGACGACCCTCGGTGAATTTCGGGTGCCTTACGAGATTGTCGCGCCCGAGGATCCGGCTCAGAGCAACGGCGCTGTGCTGGTGGAGCCACCCCACTTCCTCTTTGGGCCGCTCGGCCGTGATTTCTCTCTAGGTCACGATCTCGTCTTCCAGACCGTCTCCGGTTATGCCAGCGTGGGGTTCGGAGAGGATGGCCTGAACATCCTCGATCCCGCAGCCGAAGATCTTCGCCTTGCCGGGCAGCCGGTCGCGAACGCGGGAGCGCCTAACCCTGCCGGTACTCTCGACGAGGAGATTCTGATACAGTTCAGCCGGGCGTTGACGGCGGACAGCTATGCAGGGACACTTCTGGGAGATGTGAACCGGCTCTATGCGTACGGCGTATCACAAACGTCGGCCGTTCTTATGGAAACCCGGCGCAATCTGGCCCAGACGTCACAGCAGGGGCTGTTCGACTTCATGCTGCTGCACACGGCGCTTTGGCCGGTACCGCCACAGGCCCGGCCCGCTTTCGATTTCCTGAACGAAGAGTTTCAGCCTCTTGACGGCGCGGGACGGATTCTGATCGTCAACACGGAAGGGGAGCTGGTGCTTAGCGATGCGGAGCAGTTGCGGCGCGTTGTGGACAAGCCGCAGCACAGGCTCTATGAGGTCGCCGGCGCGGCACATGCCGTTTCCCAAAACAACCCTCTGGATCACAATGCCGTGGCCCGGGCCGTGTTCGCGGCCGGGGACCGTTGGGCGCGTACGAGTATAGCGCCACCGCCGAGCATGACTCTAGAAACGGCTGCGCCGGGCGCGATCGACGTCGTTTATGGGATAGAAACGGGAATTGCCCGAGATGGCGACCTGAATGCGCGCGGCGGCGTGCGGCTACCTGACCTGGCGGTGGGCCAGGCGCAGTTCATCGCTTCAGATCCGGAGACGATTCATCCGCAATTGCCGCCCGAGTTGGCTCCTCTCTCCGGCAACATGGTGGACCTCGCCTGCGAACCGAGACCGGATTCCGACACGGATGCGCCCCGTTTCAAAAACCATGGGCAGTACGTTTCGGCCTTCAGCCAAGAGGTCAACCGGCTACAGGCGCAGGGATTCCTGCTGGCGGCCGACGCGGAGATAATGAAGGAGCGCGCGGCCACATCGGAGGTTGGCAAGCCGGGGACGTGTAACGAGCTGAGTAGCGCGAGGACCTTCTTTCCGGCTAGAGTGCTCGTTCGTCCATTCTCGCACACAAGAGCGACCAACTAGCCCTGAAGAGGACGAATAAAGAAGGAGCGGGAACAGCGCTGCAGCCGCGATCGCAGCGCTGTTCCGGCTACATGCAGGCATCCGTGCAACGGGACATCGTCCTCGATTCCCGCGCGCATAAGCATGTAGCGCAATCGTCCCCGATTGCCAAAGTTTGCGTTCCAAATGGGCGTTTTGTCTTATACGGTTGTGGGGCGATTTGGGGTATAATTGGGGTATTCAGGGAGTCACTCCCAGCATCGATATCATTCAGCTTTTCTGGTTGGCGAAAAATGAAAATAAAGGCGCATAAATTTCTGTGGGGCATTGGCCTGCTGTTCTTGCCCATGCTTCTGATTGGGACGCAGGTATCGACCTCGATTAAGAACTGGCCGATTGTCTATGGCGCGCGGCTGTTTCCGGGCGTGGAGAATGCGCGGCCGGCGCGCGAGGATGTGAGCGTCGAGCTGTTTCAAGGAGTGCACTACACGCGGGAGGTGCGGGAGCGACCGAGGCCGTTAGTTATCCACACGGTGAGAGTCGACGTGGCGGCGCCGGACGTTCGTTTTCTGGTGACGCCAAATGAGCCGGAGGAGGGCGTGCCGGCGCGCACGACGTCGAAGTTTTTGAACGAGTTTGGTGTGCAGATGGCGATTAACGGTAGTTATTTTGAGCCGGTCTGGTCACGCATGCCGTGGGACTATTACCCGCGCAACGGCGATCCGGTGTGGATCCAGGGCTTATCGATCTCGGACAGTTTGCCGTATTCGGATTCGCTGGAGGGTTGGCCCGCATTGTGTATTTGGAACGGACGGGTTTCTATTGAGCGGGACGGGTGCCCGCAGATGACGACGCAGGCGTTGGCGGGTAAGGAAATACTGGTGGCTAAGGGGGACATGGTGACGCAGGAGAACGCGCGCCGGCACCCGCGCACGGCGGTGGCGGCGACGGCTGACGGAACAACGTTGTGGATGGTCGTGGTGGACGGACGGCAGCCGAAGTATAGCGAGGGCGTGACGCTGGAAGAACTGGCGCAGATTCTGCTGGATTTGGGCGCGGATATGGCGCTCAATTTAGATGGAGGCGGGTCGAGTACGCTGGTGACGGCAGGGCTGACAGGGCCGGAGTTGTTGAATTCGCCGATTCACACGAATATTGCAATGAGGCAACGCCCGGTAGCCAATCATCTGGGGGTGTTTGCACGGCCATTGGAGATTGAGGAATAGCGGTTTGAGACGGATAGCGCGCTAAAGCGCTCACTACGAACAGGAAGGGTTGACTGTATTAGGATTAGGAAGCGGAAGCGCGCTGAAAGGCGCATGCCGAGCTTGTCACTACGAGCAGGAAGGCAAGCTATGGGGAAGAGCCGTTGTTGACGAAGCCGCGGCGGAGCCAGTCCTGGATAGTGTGAATGTGGCGCCGTTTGCCATCATCGCGGAGGTCGCGGGCGACGGGGGTGAAGTAGGTATGTTGCTGCAGGAATTGGATCTGCTGTTTTTGCCACTCGCGCCAGGGCACTGCGCCGTCGAGGAGGGCCAGCTCCTGGCGTAAGAGTTCGTTGCGGTCGAAGAAATCATCACGGCCGAGGACGTCGAGGTCGGCGTCTACGAGGAGTTCCTGAAGGTAGTTCTGAGGCGACTGGGGCAACCGCGTGGCGCGGATGAGGCCGGCGATTTGCGCGATTTCTTGCTCGCGGAACCCGAATTGGGGTAGCGTGTGGCGAACGATTTTTATGCCGGCGCGTTCGTGTTCTTCGTAGGTCACGAGGAAGCCACTATCGTGGTAGGCAGCGGCGACTTCAAGGAGGCGGATGTCATGAGCGGGCAGCCCGCTGATGGCGCCCAGGCGGGCCACGGCGGGCAGGACATCGTGTTTTGTGTGCCAGAGATCATGGTAGGTCAGTTGGGGCGAGAGCTCGCGGCGCAGGCGGTCGAGCACGTGGGCGATTGCCGCATCATAATCAGGTTGGGACATTAGCTTCCCTTATGGCTTCGGCAATGGCTTCGTCGAGGGAAAGCGCCTGACCGGCGGACCAGGCTGCCTCTTGCTGGGCGGCGTCCAGCGAGCGGCGCGCGGGCGCCAGCACGTCGTCCAGCTTGTTCTGATCGGTGGGCGAGAGGGGAGCGCCGATTTCGTGGCGCAAGGCGGCGCCGGCTCCTGCCAGGCGCAAAGCCTGCACGGAGCGCCCTAACTGCGCGGAGAGACCGCCGAGGTCTTCCAGCAGGTAGGCTAGCTGGCGGCGGTCGAGAAGATCGCGCGTGATATGCAGACTTTCGCAGTAGTAGTTGTGGGCGGTGCCGTAGTTTCGCTGGGCGCGGTAGATGTTGGCCAGTGAGTGCAGGGCGTTGCCGATGCGCCAGCGGTCGCCGGTCTCGCGATGGAGGCGTAGGGCTTCTTCAAGACGGGCCTGTGCTTTGTCGTACTGCCGGCGATCCATGGCCAGTTGGCCGAGGTTGCCGAGAGAATTAGCAATGGCCCATTTCTGCTCCAGCTCGCGCCGGATGGTAAGGCTCTGCTCAAAGAGGCTTTCGGCGCGCTCAAAATTGCCCTGGCTGGCGGCGATGATACCCAGATTGTTGAGGACGTTAGCCTCATTGGGGCGGTCGTTCAGGCGACGGCGCAAGGTGAGGCACCGTTGGTAGTAAGTGCCGGCCTCTTCGTAGTCACCCTGGTAGAAGGCCAGAGAACCGACACAGATGAGCGCTTTGGCCACGCCGTTGAGGTCGTCGTGCTCCTCTGCCGTATCCTGAGCCCGGGCAAACCAGCGGCGGGCCTCGTCATAGTCGCTCTGCTTGCGGGCTAGCTCGCCGATGGCAATGGCGCATTGCGCCTGTAGCGGGGCGTCGCCGCTTTCCCGGGCCAATGTAAAGGCTTCCTGGAAAGCTTCCTCGGCCTGGTCATATTCGCCGATCCAGTCCAGAACTTCGCCCAGGCGTAGGAGCACGGGAGCTTTTTCTGATGGGGGCAAGTGGGGCAGTAAGCGGCGATAGTAGTCGACGGCGGCAGCGTTGGCGTATCTGGCCTGGGCTGTTTTGCCGGCTTTGAGCAGATAGTGGCGACGCTTGGCGTCGTCGTCGCTGCGGTCGTA
>CAYSMQ010000363.1:625-5168 GCA_964432035.1 uncultured Ardenticatenaceae bacterium | reverse complement strand
TGGCCAGGAGCGAGGCGAGCATCCGCCCGGCGAACAACGGGCCTTCAGCCGGAAGACCCTGGCCGAATTTCACGAGGCGACCAGCGTTCACCTTTCCCTGATTGCGGCTGACACGACCGAGTCACAAATGCTGGTACTAAACCATCTGACAGCGCCCGTATGTCCGCTGGTGATGGCAGTTCGCATGTCCATGAGTTTTCCCCTTCTTTGGCACGAGGTGACCTGGCAGCCGGAGTGGGGCCTTTACCGCGAACGGGATATCAGTGACCACGCCATCGTAGATGGCGGATTGCTTTCAAACTTCCCCATCGAGCTCTTTATTTCCGACTTGCCGCACGTCACAGCTGTGATGGGCCCCCGGCGTAGCGACAATGTGATCGGTTTTCTCATTGACGAGAAGCGCAACGTACCCGATGCCCCACCACCGGACAACCAGATGGGCGGAGGAGCGACCGACTTTGTAGGACAGTTGCAGACGGTGCAGCGCATACGCCGCCTGATCGATACGGTCACCCAGGCCCACGATAAGATGGTGATCGATGCCTTCTCTGATCTGGTGGTTCGCCTGCCCGCGAAGGGATACGGGACCATCGAGTTCGACATGGGTGAGGATCGGCGCCGGGCCTTGATCGACACCGCCGAGACAGTCACGGCCCGCCATTTGGCCCCGTCGGTTCCGGCCTTCGAGGTGTTGACGGCCGAGTCAGCTGCCGCTCCTGAGCCCCAGCAAAAGGCGAACGAAGTGGCGACGAGGATGCTGGCCGAGTAGGGGGTAACGACAGCGCTCTCCGCAACGTACGTGGCGCCGTTCTCGCTATAGGCCCCCATACCGCCGTCCACCGGCTAATCTCCACCATCTACCGGTGCACCCGCGCCACGTCATTGCGCAGCTCCACGTAAATAGGATGCAGGCAGGTGATAATCGTCGCCAATCTCGCCGCCACCTGCGCCTGGTGCGCCGTTGTCAGATCATCCTCGGGGAAAATCTCATAAATCTTCGTCCAGCCCCGGTCCCACATCTCCGCTTCGATCTGCTCGCCCAGCGCATCTTTAATCTCGAACAGGTGGCGGCGGAAGCCATAAAGAAGATAGCGGTTTAGATTCTTGTCCCGCGCCTCACAGTGGAAGCCCAGCTCCCAACCGTCGCGATGCTTGGCTCTGGACACCTCATAGTGCAGACGGGGCCGTCCGTAGTGGAATTGCACCAGCCAACGATAAGGCTGCCGCACCTGGATGCCCTGCAGTGACGCGGGCAACAGGGGAACAACCACATCCGGAAACGTCTTCAGAAACTTCGTGCGCGATAGCATCCTGCAACCAACAGCGGATTTCCAACAAGGAGCACTATAGCACTTCCTGAGCAGAGACGCCAAGCGCCCGCCCGAACCGCTTCAGTCCCCAAACACCCGCGCGATCGCCTTGGCCAACGTCTCGTGCGAAAAAGGTTTATTCACCCATACACTGCCGCTTTCCTCCACGAACCGCTTATTCTCCTCGTCCAGCGGGTACCCGCTCGTGAAAATCATGCGCACGTCCGGATCGTGCGCCCGCAGCGCCTGATACAGCGCCCTCCCGCCCGTGCGCGGCATGACCATGTCGCTGATTACCAGCCCGATCTCCTCGCGGTGAGCCTTAAACAACCCGATAGCTTCCTGCCCGTCTTCCGCTTCAAACACCTCATAGCCAAACGTCTTCAGGATCTCTATCAACGCCTCGCGTATGATCTCATTATCCTCCACCACCAGAACTGCCCCTTCCGCCTCCGTCCCCGACCCTTCCTCCGCTGGCTCCACGCTCTCAGGCGCCGCCTGCAAGGCCGGCAAATAGATTTCGAACGCGGTGCCCTGACCGACCTCCGACGTCACGTCTATATGGCCCTGATGTTGTTTGACAATGCCATACACTTGCGCCAATCCCAACCCACTGCCCTCGCCCGGCGCTTTTGTCGTGTAAAACGGCTCAAAAATGTGTCCCAGGTGTTCGGCCTCGATACCCGAGCCGCAATCCGAAACCTCCAACAGAATCCAATCTTCTGAGCGAACGAATTCGGCCCCCATCTCCAGTGTGCGCGGCGTCGCGTCAGGGCCCAATCGCGACAACGCGAACTGCAGCCGCCCGCCGTCGGGCATCGCGCCCTGAGCGTTCACCGCCAGATTCATCACCGCCTGCTGCAGGCGCGTGGCGTCGCCCGCCACCTGGTAAGACACTCCCTCCTCGCATTCGACGTCGATCTCGATCGTTTCCGGCAACGTGCGCCTCAACAATTCAGCCTGCTCCTGTAAAAAGGCCTGCAGCTCGATCGTCTGGCGTCTCATCACCGTCTTTCGGCTAAAGTCCAGGATCTGTTGCACCAGCTGCGACGCCCGCTCCGCCTGCTGGTAGATGACGTCTATCCGCTGCATCGCCGGCGCCGGCAAGGACAGTTGCTGCAGCATCTCCGCGTAGATCACGATAACGCCCAGGATATTATTAAAGTCGTGGGCGATCCCTGCCGACAACTGGCCCACAGCCGCCAGACGCTCTTGTGCCTCCGCCGCCTCGTAAAGTCGCGCCCGTTCCAACACCTGTCCCACCGCCGTCATTGCCGTCATGGCCAGCTGCATCTCATCCTCGGTAAAATTGCGCTGCGTGACCGTATCCAGGCCGATCGTACCCACCGCGTCGCCGTTGACTTGTATCGGCAAAACGATCATAGACGCCACACCACGTCGCCGCATCAGGTCGTGAATCGGCGCCAGCCGCGGATCCTGCTGCACATCGTCAAACGCCAGCGGCCTCTTCTCGCGCAGAACCGCCTCCGCTGCCAGATTGCCCGCGACGGGAATGCGCTCGCCCAGAGCGCTAGGCATCTCTCCTGTCACATACTCCGCCACCACTTCCATCATGGCGCCAGACTCGTCAAGTAGCGCTGCACCCGCCTGCGACGCGTCGAAAGCCTGCGCCAGCTCACGACACGCCGTTTCCAACACGGCTCGCGGATCAGGCCTCGACGAGGCAGTGGCTGCAATCACGCGGTTGAGCAGTTGTAGTTCCCGGTTACGCTGCCGCAACCGGCTTTCCATCTGCTGGCGGCGGATCGCTGCGCCCACAAGCCCGCCGGCGATGGCAAACACCTCCTGCTCCATGCCACTGTGCGAAAAATGTCCGCTACAATCGTCAAACCCCAGCTGCCCCCACCACTCCTCGCCGACAAAGACCGGTATCACGGCGCTATTCTGCACACCCTGTTCTGCCAGCGCCACTTGCAGAGGCTGCGGAAAACTCTCGCGCCGGCCATAAACCATCGTACCCTGCGCCAGTTGTGACAAGAGCGGGTCAAACTGCGCCCTGGCCTCTTCACTTGACACGCCCTGCGCGCTTTCAATCGTCGACGTCACCCCTTCCGCCGTCCATTCGGCGCGATACCGTGCGCCAACCTGCTGCTCGTCTCCGGCGCCATTCTCAAGGATACGCGCGCAACTAGCGTCCGCCGCCTCGCCCAACCGCGCCAACACAGTCTCCAGCGCCTCATCCCAGCTCGGATTACGCAACAGCTGTTCTGCAGAAAAGGCCAACGCTTCCAACATACGGTCGCGCCGTTGCAGCGCCTGCTCATTTCGCCTGCGCTCCCCGATATCCTGCACCATGCCCACGTAGCCCTGTATCTGTCCATCTTCGTCGGGGATGGTACTCACCGTCAGGTTGACCCAGATGCTGGCGCCGTCTTTGCGTATATAGCGCTTTTCCAGGTCAAAGCGAGCGATTTCACCGGCGTTAAGCCGGCGCGTGAGCGCCGCATTGGCTTCCACGTCCTCTGGATGCGTAATTTCTATATACGTCCGTGCTTTCAGCTCCTCCTCAGAATAGCCCAACATCTCGCAAAGCCGTGCATTCACATGCACAAAGCGATCCTCGCGCTCCACGAACGAAATGCCCAGCGGACTTTCCTCGAAAAGCGTGCGAAAATGAGCTTCGCTGCTGCGCAACGCCGCTTCCGCCTCGCGGCGCGCTGCAATTTCATCTAAATAGCGATCATGGAGCGTGCGCGCGTAGCCAACGCCGAAGCCCAGCGCCAGGGCCGTCAATGACCCCGCCGTGCCCCCACCGCCCCACACGACAGCCAGGCCCGGTTCACCCTGCAGCGCAAGCAGGGCCGCATTCAGAAGAATGGACACGACGGCGGACAGAACGCCGCCCGCCAATCCAAGCAGCCAGCTCCCAATTAGGACGGGTATACCGATCAGCGCCGAGACGCCGGAACCCATGCGTGGGTAGAGAAAAATGAATGCAATCGTGTAAAGCAGGAAAACAGCGACCGTCAGCGCTAACTTTCCGGCGCTGAGCCTTCTTCTACCAATCATGCGCCATAGTACCACAAATAAGGCTCCCGAATTCAAAGTTCGCCCTTAGATCATAAGGTTGTTTACATGAGTTCGGTACGGTACGTTAGTCCCGAAGATGAAGGGCGCGCCGCATGCACCTACCCGCTTGTCGCATATTTTTGCTCCTGTGTATAATGAATATTGGCTTCTGCCATTCCGCTGGCGCGGGCCAGAATCGCTCA
>CAYSMQ010000363.1:0-615 GCA_964432035.1 uncultured Ardenticatenaceae bacterium | reverse complement strand
TAGGTTGGCAAATATGATACCGCGCATCAGAGACGTGTTGGAACAACTTATCCAACCCCATCCGTCCGTCCGCGACGAGAAACGGCGCGCCTCCCTTCGTGTTCTCGCCGCCTTCACACTCGGCCTTTCTGTACTAAGCTTGTCGGCAAGCATCGTATTTCCTGTATTTCTCGGCGAGTTCGTACTTGAACCCTGGCTTGCCGCGGCCCTCTACCTGGCAGCCTACTTCCTCAGTCGCACCTCTCGACCCATCCTGAGCGAATTCGCCATCGTTATCGGTCTGACAGGTATCATGATCGCCGTCATGCTAAACTACGGTGCCACGGCGTCCACTTTTGTCTGGTTCCTGCTACCAATTCTGCTTGGAGTGATATTGCTACCAATGTGGGGCGCCGTCATTTTCACGGCAATAAATATCGGCATCCCTTTTATCATAGCGCTCAGCAACGCTCAGTTGGAGCCTGGCGACATCTTCTCTCTTCTCTTTGCCTTCGTCTTCACGTCTGCGATTGCCCTTGCCACCAAGTACGCGCGCGAGCGTGATCTGCAGCGCCTGGAGCAGCAAGCGCAGGCGCTTTCTCGCAGCCGTACCCGTTATAAACAGCTATTCGACGA
>CAYSMQ010000362.1:3390-5170 GCA_964432035.1 uncultured Ardenticatenaceae bacterium | reverse complement strand
GATCGAAGTGGCTGTGAGTGAGCAATATATGCGTTAGTTGCCACTCGTTATCCTGCAGCGCGGTCAGAATAGCCTCTCCGTCCCAGGCGGGATCGATGACGGCAGCTTCTCTCGTCTCCTGGCAAACGGCAATGTAGCAGTTTGTTTGAAGGGGTCCTAACGGTAGGATGTTGACGTTCAGCATAGGGAGTCGGAGCCTCTTAATTTCCTTTGTTCGTTTCAATCGCAATTTAATGTCGATGATTGCGCCAGCGCGCTTCGACGCGTGCGGCAACTGATCTGCGGGGCCAGCCCAGGATAGGCCCGGATGCGAGAACCCGCTGACCACGCCAGAGCAAAAAGGCAAGTTCGAGAATGATGGCTACGTTGAGCGCGACGGCGGCAACCGTGATGCCATGATATCCGCCGGCAACGCCTAGCACCAGTAGCACGCCTGTTACCGTGAGGTTGATGCCCATGCCAATGTTCACACCGGTGGTCGCGTGCCGGTTAATGAGAAGGCCCCGCAACCAGGACACGAGTACAAACAAAGCCGGGTAAAGAAGGAAGAGACGCGTGCCAAAGCCGGCAAGTTCTGCGACGTTCAGCTCGGCGTCCTGAACGCCCTGCAAGTAGCCAGGCAACAGGGGGGTGAAGACCAGCAAAATCATGCCGACGGTGCTAGCGGCAGCGAGAGTGAAGGCGAAGCGACGCATCGCCGCGTAGGTTTCTGGGCCACGAGTGAGCGCGATAACTGCCTCGGGCAGGGCCATTGCGGCAGCGCGCGCCATGAGAATTAGCTGGAAGATTAAGGGCCAGGC
This sequence comes from uncultured Ardenticatenaceae bacterium, assembly GCA_964432035.1. Lineage (GTDB taxonomy): Bacteria > Chloroflexota > Anaerolineae > Promineifilales > Promineifilaceae > JAAYYY01. The sequence goes on along the minus strand of CAYSMQ010000362.1, from coordinate 4,370 downwards.
TGCCAGGGAGCGAGTGGGGTTGTCAAGGCGGGCCAGGCTAAAGGTCACCAGCGGCTGCGCCAAAAGGGTGAGAAGGGAGGTCGCCGCCAGTGGCAGGTGGAACCAGAAAAGTTTGCGGTAGCTTAGTTCGACGTCGCTGGTGGCGGCTTGCTTCTCTTCAGACAATTCGTCACGCAACAAGGGCCGAACCGCCAGCGTAGCGACGATTGCTTCGGCAATGACGCCTCCCATGAGCGCTAGAGCGCCCAGGATGACGCCAGGCAAGGCTGTCCACAGTGCCAGACCGATGGCTGTACCGCCGGAGGTAACCAGGCGCACTGCCGTGCCCCAGGCCACGTATTTCGTGCGGTCGAAATGGATCAGGACACCTTGCAAGAAACGGCGCCAGGCAATTGCCGCACTCCACAAGACCATAATCTGAAGACCGGGTTGTACCCAGCGGGCGACGGCGTCCGGGGTACCCATCCATTGGCGTACGACGAGGTCGAAAAGGGGCGTGAAGGCCATAAGCGCCGATACGATGGTCAGGAAAATGGCCCAGTGAATGCTGAAGCGGCGTACGAGGAGATACGATTGGCGGTCTTTTACAAGCGCTGTCGCCGTCGCCAGCAAATTGATGATTGGGCTTTCGATGGTCACAGCCAGGCTGACGACGATGCCCTGGGCTGCAAGCATAATCACTTCATCCGGCAGCCGGTTGATCGCCGCAGAGACAATCGGCCCTTCAGCCGTCATCAACAGCCAGCTGGCGAAAAGCGGCAGCCAGAACCACAGTATTTCACGTTGTCGCATAATGCCTGGATTGTCCGCGAAAGGAGCGAGATGGCAACCGGGATGTTAGATGGCTTGCGCTCTCGAGCTTTCCAGGCGGCGCTTGAAGAGATAGTGGCCTAGCATCGCAGCCGCTATGATGATCAGGAGCCATTCCTCAGGTTCGGGCACGGCGTTGACCGTTAAATTGGCCTCGGTCTCTCCAATCT
>CAYSMQ010000362.1:0-3380 GCA_964432035.1 uncultured Ardenticatenaceae bacterium | reverse complement strand
AAACGATCACCGGCCTCTTCCAGACGATCGAGTAAGCGGTGCTGCTGGTCATTAACGAGCACGATCATCGATGAGTACGGCGTGACGATGTGGGACGCGCTTGCCACGCTGTGCAGATCGTCCAGCGTCTCTAAGTTAGCGAGGTCTTCGTGGTTGCGGAACATCTCGGCCAAAATGAGACGGCGCGCTGCAAAGGCTGCAAACGGATCGCCTGACGCAACCGTTATGAAACCGTCATTAGACGAAATGTCGCTCGGTTCTGCATCAGGCGCTAACGCCGTCCACAAGTAGCCATCGACGAGATCGGTGACAACAGACGCAGTCAAGTTGAGGCGACCGGCGTGCAAACGGGCAAGCGCCTCGTCGACGCTGCCAGCCCCGCCGCCGCCGCTGGCCTGGATGGCCTCTAAGGTTCCATCGTCGTAGCCGATTGGGAAGTGTCCGTTAAGATGCACCATCCATAAAGGGGCGTCAGGAATGGGCACGGTGATGCCTGGATCACCCGTCTCATAGCCAGTTCCATCCGTGAGCACAAGTATGGCGTCGTATTTGGCGTTTCCACTTATGTCTTCGAACTGGCCCAGAAGCTCTGCAGCGTTCTGCCCGCCAAAATAGACGATTTCGCCGGCAAGCGCATCAGCGAGCGATTGCCTTTCGGGATCCTCCCCACGAAGCGCGGACGACGTAAGGTACAAGTCGACCGAGGACACGGATTTCTGCAGGTCCGCTAGACTGTCCGTGACGACGGCAGAATATTCGAGCATGCTTCGCGACCGGTCGAGGATGACCGCCAAGTCAAGGTCACCAACCCGGGGTGTTGCCGGATTGGCAGGTTCAACGCGAATAGTATGCCCACCGGGAAATTCGACCTGGCGCGCTATGGGTGTCACCGGTTGTGTCGCGGCGACTGTTGCCGGCAGCCACAGATCGTCGCCCGTTTCCATGGGAGCGCCGTTGAGTAGACGTTCAGTGGCATCATCCCAGTAGACATTAAATTTGCGCGATAGATAGGGCATGTGCCAGGCGTCGCCTTCCGCCAACACTTGCCAGGTGAGCCACATGTGCAGTTGTGGCGCATCTTCTAGGGATGGAACTCTGGTCGTCTCGTCCCATTCGGCGCGCATCGGTTCGACGGGATAAACGCGCAGCCGGTATTGACTGGGCCCGATTTGCTCTACGAGGGCCGGGTCGACGTTGCGGCGTACCTGGCTCTGGTAAGTTGCCTGCGCTGCACCACGTGGCGCCACACGGTAAGCGAAGCGCTGGTCACGGTCGGCGCTGTTGCCCAGCCAGACGCCGGTGATAACTGCCGACTCTGGCAGGCTGAAGTAGTAGACAACTTCCTGTTGTTCAAGCGTCTGGTTTTCATAGACTTCGTAGAGTTCCACTTCGGCCCAGTCACCGTGCTCAAAGACGTTAACCTCCTGGCGTGCCATTCGGATCTCGCGGTCCGCGACGGTTTGCCAGTTGGCCTGGCTCTGATCTAGCGCCCATGTGGCGCGTAGGGCATCTTCGACGGTGTCGCGTTCGCCTTCCGTGATGGGCTCATCGAAATAGTTCTGGTATAGCTTGGCAGCCTGCGGCGGCTCGGCGCGTAAGGGACGCGCACCGAATCTGAAAAATTGGCTGCCGGAAGCGGCACTTGAAGATGGTCGCGCCGGCTTATAAAGTACTGGTTGGGCAATCAGCTCGTATGTATCCTGTACACGATCGGCCTCAACGGACGTAAGACCCAATTCCCTGTACATTCGGCTAATGTGGCGCAAGTCACCGGCTGATCCGACATAGCGCTGTGGCGCCAGATAAGAATTGAGGAGACCGGCGCGTATACTCTCTTCATTTTCAAGGAGCGCCATCATATCCTCAGGCGACGAAGGCGGCGTATCTAACTGAGCAAATGCGTTTGTTTGCGGCTGCTGCGTGCTAACGTACAGGCCTGCGGCAAATAGAACGGTGATGAGCACAGGAAAGGCGTAGGCCCACGCCGGGTGTATGCGTTGGGAAAGGGTTCGGAGACTCCTTAGCCAGGCCCGCCCATATAGTAAGGGGATGGCGACCGGGGCCACGATGAGAAGCGAGCCGGTGAAGACAAGCAGGATACTGCCCAGGATCATGAAAGGTACCAGACGTAACGTCGCCGTAGCCAGGTTGAAGTTGCTCAAAGAGTGCAGTAGGCTTCCCAAAAAGTTAAGGCTTTCGGCAGCGAGCGGCACGACGTAGAAGCCTAGCCAGATACTGCCGTATAGACCCATCAGCACCAACAGTGTCAGCCCGAACACGCGCACTACTTGCCAGACGAGATGGCGTTGATCCTGGCGCTCGTCAAGCAGGTGCCAAAGAAAGGCCCCGATGCCAACGGCGGCTGAGATAAGTAAGAAGGTTACCGCAGGATTGGCCTGCCGGATGATGAAAAAACGAAGCGCCAGCAACAGCAGAAGTGGATCGATGACGCCGTAGCCCAGGGCAAACAGCTTGCCGGGTCGTCCACGAAGTGCTGTTAAGGCCAGAATGACGCCGAGTATGGGCACGCATACCAGTATTAGGGCATAGACGGCGAAGTGGAGAGGTATCGTATCTGTGCGGACGGCGATCAAGAGCTCCGGCAAAAGGGCAGGGCCAAAGCCCAGAACCATAAAGGCCAAAAAGAAAATGTTCCAGGCCCAAAATAGCCCGGCGCTTAGCCGGGGTTTCCAACGTGAAAGGCGCGAGGATGTGCTTAAGCTGTCGGAAGTCATGAGTTCCCTCCTCATTCAAGCGCGGCCTGCACTGTATCATGCAGCGCCTCGTAAAAAGCGACGACCTGTGGGGCATTGGGATCCAGGGTGTCGTCGAACAGAACAGATACTAGCGTCCAGCTTCTGGGCCGTAGCGATAGGTCCGACCACATGCGCGTGCCAAAATCGTCGGTGGTCGTTTTGGTGGATTGCAGCCAATACGTCGCCGTATAGTGGTCAACATCGTGACCTTCGCGAAGACTTATCATGCGAACGGGCAAGTTGCCGTTGACCAGATGTGTGCCGGAATCGACGACCGATAGGCCGTAGACCTCAAAGCAGCGCTCGGGCCGGTGGTGCGCCCGCCAGCTGCGGCTCGTGATGAGCAGCAATGAGCCGGAAAGCCCGTTCCACTCAAACCGCAAACGCTCCGCCGATTCCGCACCATCTTCCTTAAGCCATGCCTCTGCCCGTTCTCCAAGGGGCGCCGGTTCAGTGTGCCATTGTGCTGGGAAGCGCCAGGAGGGCGCCTGCCCGCCAAGACCACCCGGTTGGCGTGGCGTGTAGAGCAGGGCCATGGCGGAAATGGTGATGATCAGAGTGAGCGCCAGCCGTGGAGATGCAGGATGCATTGTCATCGTAACCGTGGCCGGTTCCACTTCTTGC
>CAYSMQ010000361.1:0-5181 GCA_964432035.1 uncultured Ardenticatenaceae bacterium | reverse complement strand
GCCATGATCAGCTCGACGCTGCTGAACCCCAGCTCGGCGCCATAAATGGCGGCGACGCCAATGATGGTGCCAATGCCGTCATTGTAGATGAGAAAAGCGACGAGAAACTTGAAGAGCTCGCGGTAATGTCGCATCTGCCCAAATGTCTCGCGCAAACGCTTGAAGCTGGCGGAGATGACGGTTTCGCCGGGCTCCAGATCGCCGGTTGCTGAGGGCGGCTCGGGTACGGTACGCAGGAGAGGGATGGAAAAGACCAGCCACCACAGGGCCACACTGAGGAACGAGAGGCGCGACCCCCAGTTATTTTCGGGTAACAGGAAGATCATGGCCACGTTGATGGCCAGCAGGACACCGCCGCCAAGATAGCCAAAGGCGTAGCCGCGCGTCGAGACCTCGTCCCGATCTTCTTCGCGCGCCACGTGCGGCAACAGCGCGTCATAGAAGACAATCGAACCGCTGAAGCCCACGCGCCCGACAACAAATAGAATGGAAGCCAACAACCAGTCGCCGGTATTGACCAACACGAGCAGGCCGGTAGCCACAACGCCAACGCCCATAAAGATGCTCAGGAAGCGTTTTTTGCCGCGCATGATGTCGGAAACGGTGCCCAGAATGGGCGAGAGAATGGCGACAAAGAGGAGGCTGATGCTTAACCCCGCGCTCCAGTAGGCCGTGGCCCGCGCCGGGCTGGCCAAAGTGGCGCCGGCTACCTGACTGTAATAGACGGGCAGGACGGCCGCCAGAATCGTGGTGGCAAAGGCCGAGTTGGCCCAATCATACAGCGTCCAGGCGCGTATGCGGCGTTTGTATTCGGTTTCATCCAGGGCGTGTGGATCGCTGCCGAGTGTAGCGCTTGTCATAACTGCCCTCCACAGTCAGAGTCAGGCGTCAATGCCAGGGGCCGGCATGGGGCGTGAAATAGGAGGACAGCATACGCCAAAGGCGCGAAAAAGGCAATATGTACGTGTAGGGTTTGTAGTCGGCGCTTCAGCGCCAGAGGCGCATTGAAGTGCGCACTACGAACGGCGGCGTATTATTCCTGGTACGGCGCGTAAAGGTGATTGATGCAGGGATCGTAGTCAGGGCCTAGCACGACGCGGTAGTCGTATTCATAGGGCGTGTCTTCGATCAGCTCGATGTCTTGCGAATCCTGACTGAAGATCCAGCTCAAAAGGATGTCGAAAGAGCCCTTGAAGTTATCGCCGTAGTAAGAGATGGTGGTGGACTCCACGTCCTCTTCTTCTTGCCTCTCGGCAATGACGGGCGCAAATCCGTACCAGGCCAAGTTATCAGCTGCCAATGCCGCCATGTCGGGGTTGCCTGTCTGGTTGACGATCTCCACGAAGATGGGCGAGCGGGCGCCGCTGTTGAGCGCGGGTGGGTTGAAGAGCCGGTGGAACGTGAACCGCATGTTCTCCCAGCGCGGCAGCTGCACGTTCATGGGTGGGTTGGCATTGGGCACAGCCCACGGCTGAAGCTGGTTGCCGACAATGTAAAGCTGCTGGATGTCGTTCTCGCGCACCGCAGGTGCTATAGAAGCCAGCTGCAAAATACGGCCGATATCCATGTCGGTCTCCACCGTGTCGCGATAGGTCGAATAAAGCTCGGGGATCTGCGGCACCATGTTAAAGTCAAGGCCCTTGTGGAAGATGGCGCGCAGCACCTGTTGTTGCCGCTTGGAGCGACCCCAATCGGCTTCCACACTTTCGCGCGAGCGCACATACCAGAGCGCCGCACTGCCGTCAAAGTGTTGCACGCCGGGCTCGACGTTGAACAGCTCCCAGTTCTCTTCTACCTGGGGATCGAGATCGTCCGAGATGAGACGAAAATCTTCAAAGGCGCAACTGACGGGCACATCCACACCGCCAAGGGCATCGACGACCGTTTCAAACCCCTCGAAATCAATGCGCGCATAGTAGTGAATGGGTACACCAAAATTGTAGAGGATGGTGTCCTTGAGTAATTGCACACCGCCCAGGGGCATCGCCGTATTGATGCGTCCCAGCGTGCGCCCCGGAATATAGACCCACAAGTCGCGCGGCAGCGACACCATAGACGCTGTCTTCGTGTCGCGGTTGACAGAGGCAACAATGATCGTATCCGTGTTGCCTACTCCGCGACTGAGGGGATCATCACTGCCCAGGAGGAGAATGTTGGTGACGCCTGCCGGAATGTCGAACTGCGGCACGGGCGTGGGAATCGGGGTGGGCGGCGTCGCCGTCAGATACTTCTCAGGCGTGCCGTATTGCACCAGGAAGGGGTTCGTTTGTGGTTCGGGTGTGGGCGTTGCCGTGGGCACCGGCGTGTTGGTCGGGGTGCGGCTCGGCGTGGGCGTCTCCGTCGGCGTGCTAGAAGGACCGGGGGTGGGCGTGCTGTCGTCGGTCGGCGAAGGCGTTATCGTCGCCGTTTCGGTTGGCGGCGCCGGCGAAGGTGTGCTGCTCGGCGGCGTTTCTTCCTGAGCGGCAGCGACGCCCTCTGAATCCCCACCCAGGCTACCCGACTGTTCCGTAGCACAGCCCTGCAGCCAAAACATGACAGAAATTAAAGCGATAAGTGAAGCGAGTCGACGAAGGTGCATAATCCTATACGTGCAATGCGTTTTCTAGATTATAGGGCGCGCGGGACGGGCAACAAGGGTGCGTGCGACAGGCGTACACTTTGCGCAGGGGGGTCGTAGCGTTCATCATAACGTTTCGGCGAACATGTGTCGGCGGCGGGCAAACACAAAGTAGCCGATAATGAGAATGATGAACGCAGTAGCAAAGGTACGAAGTAAATACGCCGGGTCCATTGCGGCAGGGCCGGGGCTCACCGTTCCGGCGCTATCAATGGTGCCCCAGAGTACAGTGCGGTAACCGTCGATGATCGAAGCCATCGGATTCACCCAGCGCATCACCTGCGCCGGCAAGAGTTCCACGCCCAGTATCGTTATCTCTTGCCCAAAGCGGGACAAAGGGTACATGACCGGCGTAAGGAAGAACCAGGCCAGCATGACAACGTCCAGGATCATCATGATGTCGCGGTAGAAGACGTGCAGGCCGCCGAGCAGGAAAGCAAGGCCCAGCGTAAAAACGAGCTGGGTGATGATGAGCAAAGGCACCCACAGCGCGTGTACGGTCAGGCCGATGCCCGAACCGTAGAGAAAAACCACCAGTAGCCCAAGGGCAATAAAGAAGTTGACCAGGTTGGACATGAGCGCCGTGACAGGCAGCAATTCTCGTGGAAAGTAGACTTTCTTCACCAGGTGTGCATTAGAAACAATAGAATTAGCGCCGCCTATAACCGATCCACTGAAGAAGTTCCAGGGCATCAGGCCCACCAGAAAGAAGACGGAGTATTGCCGGATGTCGTTGTTGCTTAGCACGCCGAAAACCAGACTAAAGACGACCATCATCAGCAACGGATTGAGGAGACTCCAGAGGACGCCGAGAACCGAATTCTTGTAACGTACCTTCAAATCGCGCACAATCAGGTTGCGCAGCAGGAAACGGTACTTGTAGAGCTCCTCCAGGTCGGGCAGCAGGTTCCGCCAGCCGACGTCGGCGTCGTAGACGTGTACATCCCGGTCTAAGACAGGGCCGTCGGAAACAGCGCTCTGAGGTGGTGTCGTCGAAGTCATGATTACTAACCCGGACGGGCTCCTGACACTAGAACAATTCTCCTGATATCTGACGCGAGTGCGAACATCGGCGACGGTCCGCTGCCGCGATTGGCCATTATAGCCAACTGTGACCGCTTTGAGAAATCTGTTACGCTTCGTTAATGTGCTCTTAGCATTAACGCCGCCGCCCTCCAACATGCACCGGCGCTGGTAAAATGGCACTTCGGAGAAAATGATCACGAAAGGAAAACACGCCGCCATGTCTCTTACTCGTTCGCGCCGCTTGTGGCACATCATTGTCTTTATCGTTGCCCTTTCGCTAACGCTCGGCTGCCAGCTCGTCACCGGGCTACTTACGCAAGAACCACCGCAGGCAACCGGCACGGCGGCGCCCGCAGGTGCTGCTACGGAAGTCGCCCAACCGCCAGCGACAGAGACGCCCGCAGCTGAAGCGCCGCCCACCACCACCGTGACAGCCCCGCCTTCGCCAACGACGGCGCAGGCCACCCCCACAGCGTCACCAGACGGCGCGGAAGCAAATGCAGCGCCCACCTGGGCTCCGCCGGCGCTCTTGCCGGCTCCCTTCGAAAGGCAGGAAGTGACCGGCGAGCAGCAGCGGACGCTTAGCGAACTGAGGGCAGCGTCGCCACCGGTGCGCGATGACGTGGCCCTGGCGATAGCCTACGAGGGTGTAACCGAGGAGCAGCTGGCGGCGGTGGCGACGCTGCCGGCGCCGCAGGTAGGCGACGTCACGCCCTTTAACGTGCTAAACATCGATAGCAATTTTAATGTACCGATCGAGGCCAGACTATATGCTGCCAGCGAGCACGCCTATTTCTGGTTTGATACGATGCTGCCAGAACCGGACGAAGGGGTTTTGCAAGAGACAGCAGAGGCGTTCGACCAGATTTACGAGCGAAACGTGGCCAACTTCGGTCGCGAGAACAGTCCCGGCATCGACGGCGACGAGCGCCTGCATATCCTCAACGCCTCCCCCGGCGCCCTCTGCGACGAGGCCGCGCGCTGTGGGCTGCTCGGTTATTTCAGCTCCTCCGATGCCCTACCGCGCATCGTCAACGAGTATTCTAACGAGCGCGAGATGTTTGTGATGAACGGCGAGAGTTTTGGTACGAGCAGCTATATCCACGTTCTGGCTCACGAGTTCCGTCATATGATCGAGGACAATTACGACCAGAGCGACGCCGATTGGGAGGTAGAAGGCTCGGCCACGTTTGCGGAGGAGCTGGCGGGATTTTCTCTAAATGCCCTCGATCGCGGCAACACGTTTCTGCAGAATCCGGACCAGCAACTCAATCGCTGGACGGATGGCGATACATACCCCTATTACGGGCAAGGTTACGTGCTCAACCGCTATATATACGACCGGCTGGGTCCCGATCTGTATCGTGACTTCGCCACGCATCCCGCGGATGGTCTAGACGCCGTGACGGCGGTGGCAGAGGAAAACGGTCTCGACTTTGACGGACAGTCTCTGTGGTTGGATTGGCTGGCAGCGTTGGCCATCCACAGCCACCCTGAAGCCACGGAGGTCTACCGGCTGGGCAATGGAAGCTTGCGAA
>CAYSMQ010000360.1:0-5189 GCA_964432035.1 uncultured Ardenticatenaceae bacterium | reverse complement strand
GGGCGGCGAAGCGTGCGGTAGAGGCGCCCCAGACCCACGTGAGGTGGAGCAAAGCGCGGGTTCAGACGGATGGCGCGCTCATACGCGTTCAGTGCTTCCTCGTGCCGACCCAAGGCCTGGAACGCGTCGCCGAGACCACTGCGCGCCGCGGCGTCCTTTTTCTGTAAGCCGATCGCCTTCTGAAAGGCTTCTAGCGCCTCCCGGTAGCGTCCCACGCGCACATAGAGATCGCCGAGGCCCACATAGGTTTCAGGACACGCGCGGTCCAGTTTCAGGGCGTCTTCAAATGCCGACTGCGCCTCATCAAAGCGGCCCATGGTGGTGAGTACGGCTGCCAGCCCGGCGCGCGCCGGGCCGCAACGAGCATCAAAGTCCAGGGCGCGCATGAAATGTTGGCGAGCCGCGTCGATGTCGCCCAGTTGTAGATAGACTTTGCCAAGTCCACTAAGCGCCCTGACGTTTTCGGGATCGCCTGTTAGGACATGGTCGTATGCTTCTAGGGCAGAATCAACGTGGCCCACACGCAGGTAGAGGTCGGCTAGCGTCAGGTGCCCGGCGGTAATTGCAGGATCCAGGTCAACGGCGCGCTCACAAGCGTAGACGGCCTCGTTGTAGTGGCCCTGCGCGGCATAAACACGTCCTATGCCCGCATATGCTTCCGCCAGATCAGGATCTAGCTCAAGAGCGCGTTGGAACTGGATGAGCGCGTCATAGGTGCGATCCATGCGTCGTTGCACGTCGCCCAGGCCGGCATAGGCGCGAGCATAGTCGGGTTCGAGGCGAATTGCTTGCTGGTAGGCGGCGAGCGCCTCGTCGAACTTACCCAGACGGGCATAGACGGCGCCCTGGCCTGCGTGGCAACCCGGCAGGCGCGGATTTAAGCTTAGCGCCTGCTGGTATGCCTCCAGCGCACGGCTATAGTCGTGAAGTGAGGCGTAAAGATTGCCCAGCGCCTCAAAAACGGGCGCTTCTTGCCGGCCCAACTCCAGAGCTTGCTCATAGGCGGTGACTGCGTTGCGGGGTTGATGCGAGGCGCGTAGCGCCGCGCCAAGCCCTTCGTGGGCGATAGCCAGGTCAGGGTCCAGTTCGATCGCTTCTCTGAAGGCGGTGATGGCTGCTTCGATCTCACCGGTAGCCAAATACATGGCGCCCATCCCCTCTTGAACGGTGGCGGATTGGGCCGACAGGTCGGCAGCAAACTCGTAGGCCTCCAGTGCATCTTCGGTCTGCCCCTGACGTCGTAGTACATTTGCCAGGCCTTCATAGGCCACGGCGTTTTGCGACTCGAGCGCCAGCGCTTTCTGGAAAGCCACAGAAGCTTCGGGTAACCGGTCAAGGTGAAGGCGAGCCTGGCCCAAACCGCAGTAGGCTTCGGCATTCCTGGATGACAGGCTGCAGGCTTTTTCGTACACCTGGATCGCCGCCTGGTAGCGCGCCGTTGTCAGATAGCAGGCACCAAGGCCCAAGAATGCGGTGAGCTGGCGGCGGTCGAGTCGTAGCGCCTCGCGGTAGGCAGAGATGGCTTCCTCGTAGCGTTGCCGTTTGCGGAAGATTTCGGCCAGCCCGGCATGTGCTTCCGCGTCTTCCGGATCCAGCTCGATGGCCCGACGATAGGCTGCGATGGCCTGCTCGTGCTTCTCCTGCGTGCGGAAGAGGTCTCCACCAAAACGGTGTACATTGGCCAGCGAGGGGCGCAGGGAGAGCGCGATGTTATAGGCTTCGCGCGCGTCGTCCAGCTCGCCCAGCGCCATATAGCTATAGCCTAACTGCAAGCGGCTTTGGGCGTCGCCCGGCGCCAATTCGGTGACACGGCGGTAGGCATTTACAGCGGCTTCGTGCTGATCCAGGGCCGCGTGAGCCTGGGCCAGCCCAAGATGGGCGCTGATGTTTTCTGGGTCAAGCTCCGTCGCCTCTTCGTAGGCCGCAGCTGCTTCCCGCGGGTCGTGTAGTCGCGCAGACGCGGCGCCAAGGCCGCACAGGGCAGCGACATTCGTGGCGTCGAGTTGCGAGGCGCGACGGAAGGCGCCGCGGGCATTCGCATATTGTCGCATGGACATGAACGTTTCTCCCAACCGGCGAAAACCGTCACTGTCGCCCGGCGCCAGCGTGAGCGCCTCCTGAAATGCAGTTACTGCTTCCTTGAAGCGGCCTTCTTGCGCATAAACACAAGCCATCCCCTTAATCGCTTCGGCATTCTGTGGATCGTACTCTAGCGCCTGCCGGTAGGCATCGTGCGCTTCAGAAAAGCGACCGAGCGCCGCGTTGGCTGCACCAAGACCCAGGTAGCCGGGGACGTGAGAAGGATCGAAGCGCGCGGCGCGGCTGAGGACCAGCAGCGCTTCCTCATGCTTGCCGCGGAGATGGTAAACGTGGCCTGCTCCGGATAGCGCTTTCACATCACGAGGATTGGCCTCCATGGCTCGCTCATAGGCCTGTATGGCGTCATCAAGTCGTCCCAGAGCGTGAAGGATGGCGCCGTAGATGCCGTCAACGACTGGCTCTTTGTGCGCCATCTCGTCTCTGTCCTCATCCAAGGCCAGGGCTTTCTCGTAGGACGTTAGCGCTTCTTCATTGCGACCTAGGCCATGGTAGATGGCGGCGAGCCCACGATAGGGGGCGGAGCGACCCGGCGCGTGCTTGAGCGACGTGTGATAGGCGCCAAGGGCCTCTTCGAATTGCTGGAGAGCCACGTAGGCCCGGCCCATGGCCTCGTGCACTGTCGGATCAGTCCGGTCACGCTCTAAGGCCTGTTCGTAGCTTTCAAGCGCCATCTGCGGTCGCCCTGTGGCCATATATACGCGTCCCAGGCCAAGATATGGCGCTAAGGTTTCATCATGTTCCAATGCCTCTGTGTATACCGCCTCGGCTTCGTCATAACGTTCGAGGGCCAGATACGAGGCGCCAAGACCGGCGAAAACGGCCGGTTCTGGATTCTCTTCCTCGGCTCTTAGGAAGGCGGCAAGCGCTTGCTCGTGCTCGCCAACAGCCTGGTACTGTTGACCGAGAGCCAGAAAGGGGATTGGCCAATCGGGGTCGAGACGCTGTACGGTTTCTAAGGCGGCGATTGCGTCGCGTGGCTGGTCACGCGCAATCTGGACGCGGGCAACGCCGGCATAGGCCGCGGCCCACTCGGGCCGTTGAGCCAGCACGGCACGATAGCCATTTAGCGCCTGCTCCAGCCGGCCTTGCTCGCGATCGGTTTCTGCGAGACCGAGAAGTGCACCGGCATCGTCGGGCTCCATGGAAAGTGCCTGGTGGTAGGCCACGGCAGCCTCCTCAAAGCACTGCAGACCGAGAAGCGCATCACCGTGCCGGCGACGAGCGTACACAGCACTGACCGAATGCGCCATCTGGGCGCGCTCCGCGGCTTGCTCGAAGGCCGCAGCGGCTTGTTCCATGTTACCATGCTGAAAGTGAATTTCACCCAGGCCTAAATATGCTCGTCCCAGATCGGCGTCGAGGGTCAGGGCCGTCTCGTAATGCTCTATCGCTTTTTGGTTGTCACCCTCGGCGGCATGCAGGTCGCCAAGACCGGCGTGAGCGGGCGCGAACTGCGGGTCGAAGCGCAGCGCCTCCTCATAGGCCTGGCGCGCTTCGGTCGGCTGCTGCAGTGCAATATAGGCATCGCCCATCGTGGCGTGCGCGGCCGGATCGTCGGGCGCAAGATTAACGGCGCGCTGCAACGACTTGAGCGCTTCGGCCGCGTCGTCGAGACCAAGCATTGCCTGAGCCAGATGCACGTGCCCGGCGGCATTGATGGGGTCAAGCGCGATCGCCTGGCGGAATGTGGCGCGTGCGTTATTGAGGCGGCTGTTGAGCAGTTGCAGCTCGCCCATGCCGCGCACGGCGGGCGCGCACTGCACGTCCAGAGCCAGCGCCTCGCGGAATGCCTCTTCGGCAGCATCGAATTCGCGACGCGCCAGCAGCGCCTGTCCAAGGCCGGTGTAAATGTCTACGAGTGGGAACTGCTCTCCATCGGTTTGCCCGCTATCGTTGCCGAATTCTGATTGCTGTTCCAGTGTCAGGCGGAAAGCATCTGCCGCCTCCTTGTAATGGCCCAACGCCAGGTGTACATGACCAAGTTCGTGCGGAGGGAGCCCGCTATGAGTATCAATGTTGGCGGCTGCCTGATGAGCTTCGAGGCTTTCTGTGTAGCGGCCCAGCGTGCGATAGGTCTGTGCCAACCCGTAAAAAGCGGCAGCACAGCGTTGATCTAGCGTGGTGGCCAGCTCATACTGTTCGATGGCCTGGTTTAGCTCCCCTGCAGCGCGGTAGATGTCGCCCAGACCGAGGCGTGCTCGTGCAAGCGCCGGATCCAGCGTCAGGGCCTGACGGTAGGCAGGAATGGCGGATTCAACCTGTCCAAGTCCGCGATAATGTGCGTCGCCGAGTCCACAAAAGGCAGCAGCATCGCGGGGGTCTTCGCGAATGGCAAGGCGGTAGGAGATGATAGCCTTGTCGGCCCGCCCAAGTCCGCGGTAAGCGTCTCCGAGACCGCGATAGGCGATGCTGCGCCCGGCGGGAAAAGTCATCGCTTTCTGAAAGGCCTGGCGCGCGTCGTCAAATCGTTGTAGGTCTAGACAAATCTGTCCTACACCAAGCATTGCAGGCCGGCAGGCGGGATCAAATTTGAGCGCTTTCTGGAAAGCCAACAGGGCCGCTTGCGCGTCGCCGGCAGCGTAGGCCAGGGCACCAAGTCCTGCTTGCGCACTGGCGCTGTTCTGGTCAATTTCTAGTGCAGCTTCGTACGCATTGCGCGCTTCGTCTGTCCGGCCTGCTGCGCGATGTATGTCGCCGGTGGCGGTGTAAGAGGCCGCATGCTGCGCATCGATTTCCAACGCTCGCTGTAGCGCCTCCAGCGCCTCGTCGTCCTCGTCGCCGGCGATGAGGACATTTCCCAAAAGATACCAGGCCCGTTGTCGCTCGGGGAACCAGCCCAGGACTTTGCGCAGGATACGCTCGGCGTGGTCGTCGTGGAGCAAGTCGTAGCGACCATTTGGCCAGATGAGGCGTGCTGCAATCACGGTATATGCGTCGGCTAACTGGCGGCGGAGCAGCTCCTGACCATCTTGCAGCCCTTTTTCAACCTGCTCGAAAAGGTCCAGTGCAGCGCGTAGTCTGCCGTGACGTAGCAACTGTGCGGCGCTGTGCATGCGCAGAATGGCTCGGCGCTCTGCACCGTACGGACC
>CAYSMQ010000359.1:0-5230 GCA_964432035.1 uncultured Ardenticatenaceae bacterium | reverse complement strand
TTAACGATTTGAGAGCGCTCTCAAATCTCGTGAGATATTTGGGGAATGCCGCCGTTATTTCGCCTTTTGCGGCTCTTTTTTTGACCAATACATGGGAGCGCTCCCAAGGGAATGCAATGGAGAACCTGACGTTAGAGGAGATCGGGAAGAGGGCGGGAGTATCACGCTCTACCGTGTCGCGTGTCATCAACAACCATTCCAGTGTCAGCCCCGACGTGCGCCGCCGCGTACTCAAAGTCATCAAAGAAACAGGATACCGCCCACACGCTGCCGCTCGCTCGCTGGCAGCACAGCGCACGCGCGTCATCGGCCTTGTCGTTCCACGCAGCGTGCAGGCCTTCTTTGCCGATCCCTTCTTTCCTCGTCTCATTCAGGGCATCGCCCAGGCCTGTAATGCCAACGAATATACATTATCCCTGTTTATGTTTCACACCGAGGCCGAAGAACAGAACCTTTACCCCCGCGTACTCAGCCGCGGTCTGATCGACGGCGTCATCATTTCGTCCTCCACGGACGACGATCCCCTGATTCCCCGCCTGCTGGAAAGCAACATGCCCTTTGTCGTGCACGGACGCCCGCTCGTTTCCACCGCTGTCAACTACGTGGACGCCGATAACGCCGTAGGCGCACACAACGTGGTGGCGCACCTCATCCGGCTGGGTAGACGGCGCATAGGACACATCACAGGCCCGCAGAACACCGCCGTCGGTCGCGACCGTCGCCAGGGCTATATAAACGCCCATCTGGCGCGCGGGTTGCCCATCGACGACGAATTGATCGAGGAGGGAGATTTCACCGAATCAGGGGGCTATTTAGCAACTCGCCGGCTGGTGGAGAAGGGCGTGGACGCCATATTTGCCGCGTCTGATATGATGGCCTTTGGCGTCTTACGCGCATTACGCGACATGGAGCGCCAGGTGCCAGATGACGTTGCCGTAGTCGGCTTTGACGATCTAGACGCCTCGGCGCTGACCCAACCCCCGCTCACAACCGTGCGCCAGCCTATCCGCCGCGCCGGAATAGCAGCCGTAGAAACACTCTTAGACATCATTGAAAATGGCGCCGATCCTGTGCAGCGTATTGTCATGCCCACACAGCTCGTCATACGCGAAAGCTGCGGCGCAACATGAGGGAGTTTGGAGATTGGAGACTGGAGATTAGAGATTGGGAGATTTAAAGGAGGTGGTTGCGCGGAACGTGTCTAATCAAGTTAAGAAGCCCAAGGTAACCGAGAGGTGTATTTCCCGGGCTGCTTGTGCCTGAACGTCAAACGACGGCGCGCGTAGCTAGTCCCTACGTACGCCCGCAACGTAAGCCCAAACTTGCCAGGGAAACACACCAGGTAAAAACCCAGCGCTTACTATAGCGCAAAACAACAGGAGACAACAATTGAACCCTACCAGAGCCAGTTAGAAAGTCTTAAAGAGAATGGGAAACTAACCCAGTGCTTTGCGCGTTTACGCGCACCGCGTTCACCCGCACCGCGTTCACGCGCACGAAGTCCCAAGAAGGAGCTAAAAATGAAAAAGAGGTTAACCCTTCTAGCAGCTCTCCTACTAATCATGGCCTTAGCCGCCTGTAGTGCAGAGCCAGAAACAGTCGTAGAAACCCGTACAACAGAAGTAGTAGTTGAAGTCACGCGCACCGTGGCCGAAGAGGTCGAGGTGACGCGAGTGGTAACCGAAGAAGTGGTCGTAGAAGTGCCGGCCGAAGAAGAAGAGGCCGAAGAGGTTCCCGAAGCGACGACCTTCGATCGCAGCGAAACACTCTATACCAGTGGCACGCAGTGGGGCCCGCCTTCCAGCTGGAACCCATTCAACACCGGCAACTATGCCATGGGAACGATCGGCCTTTGCTATGAGACGCTCTTCATCTACGATCCCCTGACCAACGAATATATTCCCTGGCTCGCCGAAAGTGGCGAATGGACAGACGACACCGTCTATGAAGTGACTATCCGCGATGGCATTACCTGGGCCGATGGCGAACCTCTGACGGCCGAAGATGTCAAGTTCACCTTTGAGATTGGCCAGGAAGTGCCCGTCAACATCAGCACCGTGTGGGACTGGCTCGAATCTATCGAGCAGGTGGACGAGCACACGCTGCAGTTCAACTTCAGCGAGACCCTTTACCAACAGTGGGGCAACACGCTATACACGACGGCCATCGTGCCCCAGCACATCTGGTCCGAGAAGAGCGTCGAAGACATCACCACCGGCGCTAACGAAAACCCCGTGTGCAGCGGTCCCTACGCCTATGAGAGCCACGACCAGAGCCGCATGGTTTGGGTCAAGGCTGACAATTGGTGGGCCACCGACGCCCTGGGGCACGACGTGGCGCCCACGCGCATCGTCGACATCGTCAACGGCAGCAACAACGTGGCCCTGGGCATGGTCCTGCAGGGCGGCCTCGATATCAGCAACAACTTCCTGCCCGGCATCGCCACGCTTGTCGATGGTGGCTATGGCGTCCAGACCTACTATCCGGAACCGCCGTACATGCTCTCTGCCAACACCGCCTGGCTGCTACTGAACAACACCGTTGCCCCCATGGACGACGTCGAATTCCGTCGCGCCATGGCCTATGCCATCAACGTCGATCAGATCGTGGAAGTCGTCTATGGCAACATCGTGCAGGCGTCTGACTCCACCGGTCTACTGCCTATCTGGGACCAATACGTTGATCAGGATGTGGTGGACGAACTCGGCTTCAGCTATGATCCCGAGCAGGCCCGCCAAATCCTCGCCAATGCCGGTTACACTGACACGGACGGCGACGGCTTCGTCGAGGGTCCGGACGGCTCGCCCATCGAGCTAACCGTCATCGTCCCCTTTGGTTGGTCCGACTGGATGGAAGCCGCCCGCGTCATCTCCAGCAGCGCGCAAGAAGTCGGCATCAACCTCCAGCCGGAGTTCCCGGAATACCCGCAGTACCTGGACCAACGTAACAGCGGCACCTTCGACGCCATGGTGGCCAACGACGCCCAGATGAGCAACACGCCCTGGACCTACTACAACTGGATGTACCAGAATCCCATCGAGGATATCGCCACATTGCAGAACGGTAACTATGGGCGCTACGACAACCCAGAAGCGTTCGAACTGGTCGACCAGCTTGACCAGGTGCCCGTGGATGATATCGACGGCATGCGCGAAATCATGTCGCAACTCCAGCGTATGCAGCTGGAAGACATGCCCTTCATCCCCTTGTGGTACAACGGCCTCTGGTCGCAGGTTAACACAACCTACTGGACGAACTGGCCTTCCTCCGTCGAAGATGCGAACCACTATCTGCCCGCAACCTGGCGCGGATACTGGAACATGACCAGCATCCTCATGCTTACCGAGCTCGAACCGGTACCGGCGGAAGCGGGACAGTAATCTAACTGCTGACGGTTGTTAATTGTGGAGTGTGATCTGTAGAGTGTGTTTAGTCACACTCTACACACCATAGATCACACTCCACACAGACGCGCCATGAAACGCTACTTTAGTAGAAAGCTGTTCATCTACATCCTGACGTTCTTTCTCGCCGTCACCATCGACTGGATGATACCGCGCTTCATGCCCGGTAATCCGATCCAGGTCATGCTCGCCAGATTCGGGCTCCGCGCCGACGCGGCGCAGGAGATGTACGCCTACTACACGCGCGCCTTTGGCCTCGATCTGCCCCTCTGGCAACAGTATCTTAACTTCTGGAAGTCCCTTTTTCAGGGCGATCTGGGCATCAGCGTCTATCTCTTTCCCACGCCCGTCACCGACGTTATCCTCGCCGCCGTTCCTTATGACATTGCCCTGCTGCTCCCGGCCATCTTGCTAAGCTGGTATGCGGGCAACAAGTTCGGCGCCTACGCCGCCCGCTCCAAGCGGCTCGACAATACCCTGCTGCCTATCGGCTATATCCTCACGGCCACGCCCTACATGTGGCTGGGCATTCTGCTGGCCTGGGCGCTGGGCATCGTGTGGAACATCTTTCCCATCTCCGGCGCATATAGCTTCGAAATGCAACCAACGTGGAGCTGGCCTTTCATCTGGAGTCTCTTCAAACATTGGTTCTTGCCGTTCCTGTCGCTGTTCATGGTCATGTTTGGCGGCTGGGCCATCGGCATGCGCAACATGATCATCTACGAGCTCGAATCAGATTACGCTCACTATCTGGAAGACCTTGGCGCCCCGCGCAATCTGGTGCGCAAGTACGCCTTCCGCAACGCCATTCTGCCGCAGATCACCGGCCTGGCGCTGCAGCTGGGCGTCATCGTCGCCGGCGCCCTCGTAACCGAGATCGTTTTTTCCTATCCCGGCATCGGCTACCTTATCCTCAAGGCCATCCAGAACCAGGACTACTTTCTGCTTCAGGGTTGTTTCCTCTTTATTATCATTGGGGTCTTATTAGCAAACTTTATTATTGATATCGTCTACGTCCTGGTAGACCCGCGCACGCGGACCGGGATGCAAGGGGAAGGAGCATAGCGATGGAACATCGCACGACGACCGCAGACGATACCCGTATAGCCGGGGCATCCATGCCCGGCGATGAAGATGAGGGGCGGCTGCGCCGGCTACTACGCAGCGAAACCCTCTACTTTGCCCTGCGCAATAACAAACTACGCATCGGCCTCTTCGTGGTCGCCATCTTTGTGGTGCTCACCATCGTGGGCCCTTTCTTCACCGACGTTGGACCCAACGACTACGTTGGCCCTGCGTCCGCGCCTCCTTCTTCAGAGTACTGGTTCGGCACGACCACGTTCGGACAAGACGTCTTCACCCAGTTCATCCTGGGCCTGGAAGCCACTTTTCTCGTGGGTATTGTGGGCGGTGGGCTGGGAACGCTTATCGGCGTGCTTGTCGGATTCACTGCCGGCTACCGCGGCGGCATCGTTGACGAAGCGCTAAACATCATTACGAATATCGTGCTCGTCATTCCCACCCTTGCCGTCCTCCTCATCATCGCCGCCTACCTTGAAGTTCGCGGCGTGTTGGTAGAAAGCATCTTTATCGGCTTCACTGCCTGGCCCTGGGCCGCCCGCGCCATCCGCGCCCAGACGTTTTCCTTGCGCACGCGCGACTTTGTCGACCTGGCCAAACTAAGCGGCGTGCCCTCCTATAAAATCATCTTCACCGAGATCGCGCCAAACATGATGTCCTATCTATTTATGACTTTCATCTTGCAGTTTGGTGGCGCCATTCTCATTGCCGCGACCCTCGACTTCATCGGTCTGGGTCCCACCGAA
>CAYSMQ010000358.1:0-5235 GCA_964432035.1 uncultured Ardenticatenaceae bacterium | reverse complement strand
TCACTAACAAAATAGCACCTTTGCCCCAATTGTCGTTATATGCTTGCGCACCCGTAACACACACATCACAATTCGTTAACACATTTGTAACGACGGCAGAGTACAATCCCAACGCTGCACGTTACGTGCGCGTTTTCTAATAACTTATCCGGAGACCACCATGCTAAACCGATTCCTAAACCGCCGCGAAGAAGAAAAGCGCGTCAAAGAAGAAGGGCGCTTGCCCCCGGGCCAATCCCTGACCCAGAAATTCCCCGTCCTACACTACGGCCCAACGCCAAAATACGAGGACGATCTGTCCGACTGGGACTTCCGCATTTTTGGCCTCGTCGAAGAAGAAAAGCGCTGGTCGTGGGAAGAATTCAACCGCCTCCCCAAAACCAAGGTCACCATGGATATCCACTGCGTCACCCGTTGGTCCAAATTCGACACCGTGTGGGAAGGCGTCTCCCTGCGCACCCTCATTGACGAAGGCATCGTGCGCCCTAAACCGGAAGCCACGCACGTCATCCAACACTGCGACTACGATTACACAACAAACCTACCCCTCGACGTCATGCTCCTACCCAACGTGCTACTCGCCACCCACTTCGACGGTAAGCCGCTGGACGTCGAACACGGCTATCCCCTGCGCGTCACCATTGGCTCCTTCCCTGACCGCAGCGAGGACAAAACCGCCTACTTCTGGAAAGGCGGCAAATGGCTGCGCGGGCTAGAGTTCCGCGCCGCCGATCGCCCCGGTTTCTGGGAACAAGCCGGCTATCACAACGAAGGCGACCCTTGGAAAGAGGAACGCTTTAGCCGTTATTAAGCGCCGCATCCGGCTCCCGCTCCCAATTCTCCAACACCGCCCGCACCTCCCCGCGCACCGAATTAACCAGCCACAGCCCCCCGGCGCGGGCCAAATCTTCGCGCCTGACGACTCGCTCGCGAACCGCGCCTTGCTCAAGTAGCCGGGCACGGTACGTGCCTGCCAGCAGCCCGCTGCTCACCGGCGGCGTAACCCGCTCGCCGTCCAGCGCTATCACCACATTTGCCAGACACGACTCCGTAATCTCCCCACGTTCATTCCACAGAATCACGTCGTCAAACTCGGGGCACGCCGCCCGCATCTTGTCATACACTTGGCGGTTCGTCGTCTTGTGATAAAGAAACGGATCGCCGCTGTCCACGTGCCCCGGCGCCAGACAAACGCGCCACGTTTCCTTATCCTGCGATACAGGCGCCGCCTGCACCGTGCTCGAGCCGTCCCTGTCCAGCAGCAGCCGCAACCGGTAGGCGTCCGCCGTGAAGTCGCGCGCCGCCTCCTGCAACTGCCGGCATACGGCGTCCATGTCCAGCGCAAAATCAAAGTAGTCGGCCGAACGGGTCAGCCTTTCCAGGTGAAGCGGTAACAAAGCGTAGCCATCTTCACGCGTCCACAGTATCGTTTCCAGCAGCTGGAACGACGGGCGTTTCGCCGTCAAAATGCGCGCTTTTGTGGCGCACTCCTCCCACTCTCCGTCATCAGTCGAATCCCACACCACGCCGCCGCCTACGCCGTACTCTGCCTGCTTCCGCTGGCGGTCGACCAGCACCGTGCGAATGGCAACGTTGAACTGCGCCGTGCCCTCCGGCGTCAAATAGCCAATGCTGCCCGTATAGATGCGCCGCGGGTCCGCTTCCAGATCGGCGATAATCTGCATCGTGCTCCGTTTCGGCGCGCCCGTAATCGAGGCGCAGGGAAACATGGCCTGCATCACCTGCGGCAGCGCCCGCTCCGTGCGCGCCGTCACCGTCGACGTCATCTGCCACAGCGTGGGATATTTTTCCACCGTGAACAGCTGCGGCGCCGCCACCGAGCCCATCTGCGCCACGCGGCCCATGTCGTTGCGAATCATGTCCACGATCATCACATTCTCCGCCCGATTCTTCTCCGACTGCTGTAACCACGCCGCCTGCGCGCGGTCACCGGCCCATGTCAGTCCCCGCGGCGCCGTCCCCTTCATGGGACGGGCGACCAGCCGCCCGTCTTCCAACCTGAAAAACAGCTCTGGCGAGGCGCAACAAATAGCATAGCGCCCGCTATCCACATAGACGCCATAAGGCGCGTTCTGCGCTCGCACCAGTTGCAAGAAATAGGCCCAGGGATCCTGGTCAAACTGTGCGCGCAGGCGTAGAGAATAGTTGACCTGGTAAGTGCGTCCTGCCGCAATCTGCTCCTTGATATGCCGGATGGCGGCGCGATAGGCATCCTGCGAGATAGAAGGTTGCCAGTCGAGGTCTGCTTCACTGCCGGCGTCGGCCTGCCCGCCTATCTCTACGACCTCCGGCTCCGAATAAAGGCCAAACCATAGCAGCGGGAACGATCCTGTATCGTCGACGGCAAGCGCCTCATCAAAGCCCGGCGCAGCCTCGTAGCTTACAAATCCGGCCGCGTACAGACCATCGGTACGGGCGCGTGTCGCTACCTCCTCCAGGAGTGGCATCACTTCCTGAGGCTCCGTCGTTTGCAGCACGCGCCACGGCCGGCGAAACTGCAACCACCGTCCACTTTTCCCATCGCGTAGAACCAGGTCGTAGGTGTTTGAGGACATCTTTTACCGGTGCTGCCATCGCTCAAGATTAAAGTGGTGCGTAGTATAGAAGACAGGCGCCACACGCGTCAAAAGGCGTCAACCACCGCTTGTCGTATGTCGCCGACTGTGGCAAACTTCATGCCAACGCCCACCGTTCGGAAATCGGGCACATATCCCCAGTAGGAGTACATGGTGCCTTCAAAAACAATCCAACAACGCATCATGATCGCGTTGTTCTTCGCTCAAGGCCTCTTTACGGCAGCCATCATCGCCGCTTTCACCCTCAGCCCCATCATCGCCGCCGATCTTGCCGGTAGCGACGGCGTCGCCGGTTTGCCGTCGACCGTTACGCTCATGGGTCGCGCCCTCATTGCCTATCCTGCGGGCTGGTTGATGGATCGCGTCGGCCGCCGCCGCGGTCTCTCCCTCGGCTTCCTCATAGGCATTGTCGGCGCCCTGCTGTCAGCCGCCGCCATCTTGCAGAGCTCCTTCCTGGGATTTCTGGGCGGCGCTCTGTTACTGGGCGCCATGCGCGGGGTTGCCGAGCAAAGCCGCTTCGTCGCCGCCGAGGTCTACCCCGTGGCCCAGCGAGCCCGCATTATCGGCATCATCGTATTCGCCGGCACGCTGGGCGCTGTGGGCGGGCCGCTCCTGGTCGATCCCTCTGAGCAGTGGACGTTAGGACAGGGACTGCCCGGCGCCGTCGGGCCCTTTATCGCCGCCGGCATACTCCTGGTTTTTGGCATGTTGGCCATCTTCCTCTTCGTGCGCCCCGACCCCCTTGGTCTCGGGCGCTCCATTGAAGGGGCGCAGCCTTTAGAGCCCAAACAGGGCCTACCCTCCATCGACATGCGCCTCATATTGCGCCGCCCGGCCCTGCGCCTTTCCATACTGGCCATGACCATCGGGCAACTGGTCATGGTGCTGCTCATGGTCATTACCCCACTGCACATGGATCACCATAGCCATGGCACACGCGTCATCTCCTGGGTCATCATGGCCCACACCCTGGGCATGTACGGCCTTTCCGGTCTCAGCGGCTGGACGGTTGAGCGCTTTGGCCGCGTCACCATGATCGTCGCCGGCACCCTGATTCTGGCACTATCGGCGATCATCACGCCTATCGCCACCGGCGTTCCCCTGCTGGCCCTGGCCCTCTTTCTGCTGGGGCTCGGCTGGAACGTCTGCTTCGTCGCCGGTTCCGCTCTCCTGTCCGATAGCGTCAGCGCCGATGAGCGGGGTCGCGTTCAGGGCGCCAGCGAAGCCCTCGTCTCCGTGGGCTCTGGTCTTGGCAGCGCCGGCGCCGGCGTGCTGTTTCAATGGTCCGGCGACCTCTTCACGTCGGGCATGATTCTGCCCAGCGTCGTCGGCCTACTATTTTGTCTCGTCCTGCTCGGCGCCGCTCTTCTCTCCACCACGCCAAACCGCGCCGTCATGGCGCCAGAGAGATCCTGAAGCTCGATAAAATGATCCCAATTATCACAAGGAAGGAACTTGATGAGCGAAGAAACGCCTGTCATCAACTGTGAGATCTGCAAAGCGCCTATGGTGCAGGAGCTACAGGATTATGTTGTGGAAACGGACGAAGGTGAGCTGCTCGTTGAAGACGTGCCTATCTGGGTCTGTGAACAGTGTGGCTACTCATTTGTAGAGCCCCACGTCATTGCCGCGGTGGAGGACATGCTGGAGCACATGGACACCGTCGTTAGCGGCGAAGAGGAATAGCAAACGGCCCCCACTATCATGAGTGGGGGCCGCCTGTACTTTAAACTCTAGCTGGATTTAACTCGGACCCAATCAGGTCGCGCGTTGTAGCGCGCCGATGATCGCCAGTAGGATTATCGCGCCAAGAATTGCCACGAGTAGTCCCGGGATGCTGAACGTTTCGACGCTGACACCAAACAGTCCGACGACAAAGCCGCCGATAATGGCGCCCACAATACCGACAATGATATTGGCGAGCGCGCCCATGCCGGCGTCACGATCCATAACCATGCTTGCGACCCATCCTGCCAGGCCACCGATGATAATCCACAGAATAATATTAATAATCATTCGTAAAAACCTCCTTTTCTTTTGCTATCGTCGTCCGTCAAACAACAACGGCTCTGCTGTACTAAGCCAAGATTCTGTGAGACGTGTTTGCGCCTCGTACAACCCCAGAATACTGGCCAGCAGGGATTGTTTCAATGTGTCGGGATACAAACCAGGACATAAAAGGCGATACATTTGACCGGTTGTTCCCCAAACTTCTCCACAATCCATTTATAAGCCCGGAGGGATATGATATACTCAAATAGACCTTAAAATAGGTAGGTGGGGCTCCGACGAAATCCACAATGCATGTGCACCTATCCTCATTATAGCAGAAATGATGGTCACTATGAAAGAGCGAGATCCTGATTATCAGGCCAAATTGCAAACGTTCGAAGAACGCATCGCCCGTGGCGAGAAAATTGAACCGGGTGACTGGATGCCGGAGGAGTACCGCGCACAACTCATCCGCATGATCTCCCAACACGCGCACAGCGAAATCGTGGGCATGCTGCCCGAGGGAGCCTGGATTACGCGTGCGCCGAACTTACGCCGCAAGATGGTTCTCCTCTCTAAAGTCCAGGATGAGGCGGGCCACGGTCAGTATCTGTACCATGCCGCCGAGACCCTGGGCGCCACGCGT
>CAYSMQ010000357.1:0-5261 GCA_964432035.1 uncultured Ardenticatenaceae bacterium | reverse complement strand
AACATTAACTTTGAGGTGACGCCCGGAGAAACCGTGGCCATTGTGGGTCAGACGGGTTCGGGAAAGAGCACGATCACGAAGCTCATCAACCGCACGCATGACGTGTCTGAAGGATGTGTCCTCGTCGACGGCGTGGACGTGCGCGATTGGGAACTGGCTGCCCTGCGCCAACAGATTTCGATTATCGAACAGGACATATTCCTCTTCTCGCGCACCGTGGCCGATAATATCGCTTTTGGCTGCCCGGGGGCCACGCGCGAACAGGTTATCGACGCGGCGAAAGCGGCCCAGGCTCATGAGTTCATCATGACCTTTAAAGAGGGCTATGACACCGTTATCGGCGAGCGCGGCACGACGCTCTCGGGCGGGCAGCGACAGCGCCTGGCCATCGCGCGCGCCTTCCTAACGGAGCCGCGCATCCTCATTCTGGACGATTCCACCAGCGCCGTGGATAGCGCCACGGAGGATCGCATCCAGCAAGCCATTGAACGCGCCGCCGAGCGTCAAACGACGATTCTAATCACGCATCGATTGTCGCAGATACGGTGGGCCGATAAGGTCGTTCTGGTGCGTAAGGGGCGTCTCGTGGCGGTGGGGGACCACGATACACTGATGGCGGAGCACCAGGCCTATCGCCGCATTTTCGAGCTGTACACCGGGTAAGACGACCCTACGCTTCTTCGTCAACTTCCACGCCCATCTCGTCCAGTTGCAGAACCTCCCGGTCATCCTCTTCGCCGATGGTCAGCTGCCAGCTATCTAAGTCGAAATGGAACGAGCGGGTTTCGTTGGGAAAGGCCAGCTCGCCCCAGACAGCCGACTCGTCGCGACCGCGCAGGCGCAGGGTGGCGTCGTGCCAGCGACACCAGAAGACCAGTGGTTTCAACGGTTCCTCCTGCGTGGTGAAGCGCCGGCGCGCGTCAGTTCCATCGCTGCCGCTGGACCTCGAGAACGTTGGGTAGTTTGTCGATACGCTCCAGGAGCCACTCTAATTCTGCCAGATCCTTTACCTCGGCGACGATGTAGACGGTCGTGATGCTGTTCGCCGTGGTCTTCTTCGTACGCGGCGCGTTAATCTTGCGACCCCGCAGAATATTGGAGATATCTTCGACCAGACCGGCGCGGTGGTAGGCGTGGATCACGATGGGAATGGGATAGCGTTCTTCCTCAACGCCCCACTCGACCTCAATCAGGCGCTCTTTGTCCGTGATATGATCGAGCGTATTGCAGTTGGCGCGATGGACCGTGATGCCCTTGCCGCGCGTAATGTAGCCCATGATCGGCTCGGGCGGGATGGGGCTGCAGCAACCGGCGAATTTGGTATGCAAACCGGACACGCCGCGAACGGTCAGCCCGGATAGCTGTTTGGGCTCAGGCTGTTGCAGCAACGGGCGCAGCTCGTCGTCCGGCTTTAGTTTTTGTTGCAGCTGGGCGATGGCGCCGCCGATCTGCGCGCCTTGAATATCGCCAAAGCCAACCTTTGCCAGGAACTGGTCGATGTCGTCAAAGTGCAGCGCGTTAGCGATATCTTCCACGGTGTACACGTCGGTCAGGCCCAGGCGTTTCAGCTCGCGTTCGACCACCTCGCGGCCTAACTCGATATTCTGCTCTTTTTCTTGCTGCCGGAACCATTGCCGGATCTTGCTCCGCGTGCGGGCGCTGCCGGTATAACCCAGGTTCTCACTCATCCAGTCGCGGCTGGGCCCGCCCCGGCTGGCGGTAATGATGTCCACGCGATCGCCGGAACGTAGCTGGTATTCAAGACTGACCATCTTGCCGTTCACGCGCGCCCCGCGGCAACGGTGCCCCACCTCGGTGTGGATCTGGTAGGCGAAGTCAATGGGCGTTGAACCGGCCGGTAGGTCGATAACGTCGCCACGCGGCGTGAAAACGTAGATGCGCTCGTCCAGAAATTCCTTCTGTAGCTGCTCACTCTCGTCCGGCGTGTCTTTAGCGTCACGCAGATTGCGCACTAGCTGGCGGAAGGAGTGGATGCGTCGCACGTCCGACGCGGTGGGATTGGCGCTGTCCTCTTTATAGGCCCAGTGGGCGGCGATGCCTAGTTCGGCCTCCTTGTCCATTTCCTCGGTGCGGATCTGGACTTCCAGCGTCTGGCCTTCCTCGTCCATAACCGCCGTGTGCAGCGACTTATAGCCGTTGGGCTTAGGCGCGGCGATATAATCGTCAAACTCCTGCGGAATCGGCTGCCACAGACTGTGCACGGCGCCCAGCACCTGGTAGCAGAGGGTTCGCGCCTCTTCATCCTTCTGCTTGCGGCTCTTCGGTTTGCCGTCCTCGTCGTCGTCCCCGGTATGTAAGACCACGCGCATGGCGTGCACATCGTAAATCTGGTCAAAGTCCACGCCTTTGCGCTCCATCTTGCGATATATGGAGTAGATGTGCTTGGGGCGCCCAGTCACCGTGGCCCGGAAGCCCAACTCGTCGATCTTCTCTTGCAGCCGTTCGACCGATTCTGTGATTTTCTCTGTTCGCGTTGCGCGGCGTTCATCCAACTTGCTGGCGATGTACTTGTATTGGTCTGGTTGCAAGTATCTGAAGGCCAGATCCTCCAGTTCCCATTTCAGCTGCCAGATACCGAGCCGGTTAGCCAGTGGCGCGTAGACGTTCATGACGTGACTGGCGATCTCCTGCCGCTTGGTATCGTTCAGGGTGCTGGCCTTGCGCATGTCCTGAAGACTATCGGCCAGGGCGATGAGGATAATGCGTACATCCTGCTCGATCATAGACAGAATTGCGCGCCGGATCTGTTCCAGACGCGGCGAGTCGCCACTCTTCGCCTGCTCCCAATGGTCCGGTTGTTCCGTATAGGTCTGCAGATTGGTGAAACCGACGACTAAAGAGGCCACGCGTGGACCAAAGAGCTGGAATAGTCTCTCTTCACCTTGACCCGTATGCGGCAACAATGTGTCGTGCAACAAGGCCGCAACCAGCGTGTGGTCGTTTACGCCCAGGGCTGCTACAATCTGGGCAACCGCGAGGTCGTGCTCGATGTACAGCTCGCCCGAGTCGCGATGGCGGCCATCATGCACCTTTTGCGCATATTCATAGGCCTCCTGCAACTGAGCAACGATCTCGTTCGGCGTATCTTGTGGTAGATTCTTGAGCAGTTCGCCTGTTGTGTTTGCAACAGTTCTTGTCATTTTCAAACTATTAGAGCGCCCCCACAACTCAAATCAATGGCCAAGTACGCCACCCATAAGATATTGTAGGGCGCGACTGAAAGATTCGCATAAAAAAAGGCGCCCTATATTCAGGACGCCTTAATAAGTTTCTACACAGTCTGTGGTGAGAAATCAGACGTCCCCTTGGTCTTTATCCTCAAGAGTGGTGGTCTCTGGGTCGACCTTTTCCTTAGCGGCTTCGGCCGCCTCGTCCACCTTCTCCTGGGCCGTGTCGATGGCCTCGGTAGTGGCGCGCTCTGCCTTTTCCGTGGCCTGCTCACTCTTCTCGCGGGCCTCGTCCATGGTTTCGCTGACTTTGACTTTGCTCCGGTCGGCGAGGTCACTGGCCTGTTCCTGTCCGCGTTCAATGGTCTTCGAGACGCGTTGGCGCCCTTCGTCGAGCACAATGCGCGCCTGCTCCTGCGCCTGTCCGGCATAGGTTTCCGCCGTCGAACGATACTCCTTCAGACGCTCTTCGCCCGTGCGGCGCAGGGAGTCGCCCTGTTGGGCGATTTGGGCCCGCATCTCTTCTCCCGACTGTGGCGCCATGATAAGGGCCGCGGCAGCGCCTACCAGGCCGCCGATGACGAAGCCTGCCAGAAAGGCTCCCGTATCTTCACTATTGTTTCCCATTTCCATCCACTCCTTTGCTGATACATCAATTAAGTAACAGCTTCACGGTTTGTCCTGTCAAGGTCGACGTGTCGCCGAGCCGGCGGCCCTAATCTGGCAAATTCTTGCGCGGATCGCCAAACAGAGCCTTTAGGCCGGCGCGAATGCCGGCTGCGTATGCTGTGGCTTTTGTTACCGGTTTAACGACGTTCTGGCCGACGAAGCTCGTGGTGCCACGGACCATGCCGACCGTCTCGTTCGTTTTCTCTAAAATTGGCTTAATTTCAAACTCGAGCATGTTGACCAGCCGCACGATCATGATCAGCATGATGACCAAGATAATGCCAAAGAGACATGATTCCAGGGCCAGTGCAATGATGAAGATGTCGCGCAGGGCTTCGATCGTGGGCGCATGATTCGACGCCGCCCACAGGACAAACCACGTAAAAAGCGCCAAAAGGACCAGAGCCAATATTGCGCCGCCAACAATATATGCCGTTGGAATTGAGCGAGGCTGGCCGCGCTCTGAAAGCTGCTGTTGTGTCCCCGGGGCTTCCATGCTCATATTTTTCCCTTGTTTTTAGTATAGCACCAGTCAGATCAGGCGGTCAACCGGGGGAACTCATTCCCTGCTTGCGCCCGCCGGTTGGTCTCGCGCCAGAAGATAGGCGATTAGTAAGGCCAACCACGCACCTATGCTGGCGCTGAATAGATTTACCGCACCTAGATCAAGTATATCGACTCTAAGAAAATCACCCAAGAAATGACCGCCGGCAAAACCGAGCCAGGCGGCGATCACATAGAGGAGGATGCGGCGCGCCGGCCCGCCCATGATCAGGTGAAAGCCGGCGCCGTATGCCGTTGCCAGAAGGAACGCCAGCACCATGCCCGATGCCACGACCGTCATTGGCCCTCGCTCCGCAACAGTTCGCTCGTGTCGCCCGGAACCTGTCGTGAATCGGCAATGAGGCCGCCGCCGAGGCACACGTCGCCGTCGAAAAACGTGGCGCCCTGCCCGGGTGTGGCGCCGATGACGTGGTCGTCAAATTGCACCAGCGCGCGACCGTCTGGCATGGGACGCACGGTGGCCATGGCAGGCTTGGCCTTGTAACGAATCTTGACCGCGGCGCGCACGGGCTCGGCGGGCGGAGCGCCGGCAATCCAGTTGACGTCGCGCGCCAGCAACGTGGTCTGTCCCAGTTCGTCTCTTGGGCCGACGACGAGCGCGTTGCGATGCGGGTTCTTGTCCAGCACGTAAAGCGGATCTTGCGCGCTTATACCCAGCCCCATGCGCTGCCCAATCGTATAGTAAGGTAGCCCGTCGTGCCGGCCCAGTTCGGTCCCGTCGCGGTCTACGATGGGCCCAGGCTCAATCGGTTCACTGGCGTGCTCTCGTAAGAATCGGCGGTAGTCGCCATCGCCAAGGAAGCACAAGTCCATGCTCTCCTGCTTTTGGGCGATGGGCAG
>CAYSMQ010000356.1:0-5261 GCA_964432035.1 uncultured Ardenticatenaceae bacterium | reverse complement strand
TTTCCAGGTATTTGTAAGTGGCCTATTCTAAGTATATACCAATTCATGCCACTTCTGCCAACGTTTTTTTATATTTACCGACGCGCTATGGAACTACGACCTCAATTGGCACGGGCACGAAGACCAAGAAAAAGAGAATTAGCGAGAAAATGGCGATTGCGCGGCGCCGTGGATCTAGCCTGGTCACGTCGTCTAACGGCTGTGCATAGGCACGCCCAAAGACGAACAGCAGTATGATCCATAACCACCATGTAGATGCTCCTGTAAGCAGAGCCAAAAGCGCCAGACCACCGATCGCAGGCCAGAAAAAGCGGCGCGCCTGCCGGCCGAAGAGCACATAAGAAACGTGCCCCCCATCGAGCTGTCCCACCGGAATGAGATTGAGCCCGGTCACAAAAAGTCCCACCCAGCCGGCCCAGGCCACCTGGTTAAGCATGACGTCCAAGGTCGCCTGTGCGGCGCCACCCGATCCGAGACCCACCGACGCTAAGATTTCGCAGGCTGGCGCGTGTGCCGGCAGACATTGCCCTTGCGTCACAAACTTGGCCAACAAATAGAGGACCGAATTTCCCTCCTGATAGTAGCTTGTACTGGGTGGAGGACCAACCGGAGAGGTTGCCAGCCCAATGATCAGAATGGGCACGGCAAATACCATTCCCGCCAGCGGACCGGCTGCGCCAATATCCAACAGGGCGCGCCGGTTCTTAATCGGCGCCTTGAGCCGAATGAAAGCGCCCATCGTGCCGATGAACGTCGGAAATGGAATGAAGTAGGGCAGCGTGACCGGCACTTTATGATAGCGTGCGGCGAAATAGTGGCCCAACTCGTGGGCGCCCAGAATCAGCAACATGCTGAGGCTAAAGGGCCAGCCCAACCACAATTCAGTGCCCGTGAAGCCCGGCTCGTTAATGGCGCCGGCAAATAAGGTCGTGCCGATGGTTATCAGAAAGAGGACGAGGTTGATTAGCCAGTTCGACGCCGGTGGATCAAATACAGTCGGCAAAGCCACAACCATGACGCCATAATCGGCCGGGCGCACAAGGGGAGTGTAGCCGTGCTGCTCGAAGCGCTGGCGCAGCTCATCGTAGCAGTCGGCCGGATCGCAAATAAAATAGCCCCGGAAGCGGACTTGACCCGGTTCCGGGAAATCAATCGTCGTATCTGTGAGAGAAAATAACCCTTCTAACTCGCCGCGCAAGGCATCGACGCTCTCGAGAGGAACGGTGTAAGGAGAAGGAGGCTGATACATGAAGGGCGGCCTATTCCTCTTCCAAGGCTTCTTGCGCAACTACCTTCGTATCGTCGTCTGCACTGTCTCCCCAGCTAATAATCCAAATGCAGGCCCCGGCAACAAGCACCGTGACGACGATGAGCCAAAACCACTGGCGTGGTTCCAGCCCCACATCACGAGCCTCGTAAACAAGAATGGCAACCATCCCCAACGCCAGCGCAAACCACGCGCTGAGGTTAGGGTGAGTGGTGACCCAACTTCGGATTGTGTCCATATTAGTCTCCAATCTCCAATCTCTCCATCACCCCACCCGCACATCCCGCATAACTTTGGCCATAATAACACTGCCTTGCGGCCTGCGCTCCTCTACCGTCAGACGCCAGGCGCGGGGCATTGCTTTTGGCATCATTAGCTCATATCCGGCCTTTTCAAGCAACTCTACAACTTCGCGTGGGCCGTCTTGTGGCAAAAAGGCCAAAACGACCTCACAGATTAGCTGTTGCGCCGAACGTTCGATTTCGTCTAGCAGCGCCGGCCCCGCTATAGGAATGGCCTGTGTGGGGTGCGCGTAAACTTGCTCGATACAGACGGCCGTCGTGCTATCCGTATTCCACCCTACGACGGTTACGACGTCGGCGCCAATCTGTCCGATCAAATAGCTGCGCTCGCTGAACGACTCTAGCATCTGCGACCGGGTCCGTTTTTCTCTACCACCGGTGGCTCGTTGTAGTAGTAGCAGAATCGAAGGAATATCCGATGGGCGCGCGCGACGCACGAGGACATCCGCGTCGTTCGCCGCTGAGCGCTTCTCTTTTGCCGGCTGCGCCTCGTCTTGCGCGTCCCCTTGCCCGCTTTGCCGCTCAGCCTTGGCTTCTATCGACCGCGCCGCCGGCGCGGTCTCTTCACTGTCCGGCAGTTGTTCTTCCACGCGTCGCCACGCTCGTTCCACCTGTTCTCTGGTGTAGTCCATAGCGCCATCAGTATCGATGACCACGTCGGCGCGCGCCACCTTCGCCTCCTGAGGGTTTTGAGCGTCGATGCGCTCGGCGGCTGTTTCTTCGTCGAGACCGCGACAAATCATGAGGCGCTGACGCTGTAGGCTACGAGGGCAGCGCGTAACCCAGATCTCGTCGCACAATTCCGCCAACTCCCCTTCCAGCAACTTAATTGCTTCTATGATGACGACTTTGGCGTCGCTGGCGTCGATTCGCCTCTTTATTTCCACGCGCACGGCCGGATGCAGCAACTGCTCCAAATCACGCAAGGCATGCGCATCATTGAAGACAATGGCGCCCAGCGCCGCGCGGTCAATCGAGCCGTCACTACGGCGCAGATGGTCGCCGAAGGCCACGACTATCGCTGCCTGCATGCTGGGATCAGTATCGAGTATCTCGTGCACGACCTTGTCGGCGTCCAGGGCCAGCGCCCCGCGCTCGGCTGCCATGCGCAAGACGGCAGACTTTCCAGTGGCGATGTTTCCGGTGAGACCAATGATCACTTTTTCTGGCCAACGTTGCTTCATGCGGCGTTCGCCTGAGCCATCGCCTGCTCCTGCGCCAGTTGTTCCCATTCTTGCATTAAGGATTCCAGTTTTTGTTCGGTCGCGGCGTATTCTAAGCTTAGGCTCCGAATTTTGTCAAAGTGCTCAGCCCGCGTGGCCTCCTGTGTGGCTTGGGCCAGCTGCTCTAACTCATACTCCGCAGCGCCGATCTGCTCCTCCAGGTCCTGCAAAGCCTGCTGCAAGCGGCGCCGTTCGTTCTTACTCAGCGGTTTCGGCGCGTCAGACTTCTCCTCCGCCGGTTGTGGCTCCTCTTTGGCCTCTTCCAAAAGCTCCTGCCCGTCCCGAGCGGCGATAAAAGCGGCGTAAGACCCCTCGAAGACCTCCAGATAACCTTCGTGAAGCTGCCAGATTTGCGTTGCCAGGTGATCGACCAGGTACCGATCGTGTGAAACAAGCAAGATTGTGCCCTCAAAGCTCTCCAGCACTTGTTGCAGTACTTCCTGCGCCGGGATGTCCAGATGGTTCGTGGGCTCATCTAACAGCAGGAAATTAGCGCCCTCCAGGGCAAGGAGCGCCAGCGCCAGGCGACCGCGCTCGCCGCCGCTCAGAGACCGCACCTCGCGGAAGACATCGTCGCCCTGAAACAGATACCTTGCAAGATAACTGCGCGCTTCGCCCGTGGGCATATTGCGGCGGCTGAGCAATTCGTCCAGCACGGAGTTATCAAGGTTCAGCTCGCTGTGCGCCTGAGCAAAGTAGCCAACCCTCAAACTGGCGCCTGGCTCCACTTTACCGGAAAGCGGGTCAATTTCACCCAGGATCGTGCGCAAAAAGGTCGTCTTACCCGCACCGTTAGGACCAATGAGCGCCGCACACTCCTGGCGGTGCAGCTCGATATCTTCGGCGCGAAATAGCGGCGTTCCAGGGTAGCCGATTTCTAAACCATGCGTGCGGAGCACCACATTACCGCTGCGGTGCTCCGCGTTGAGATTCAGGTTCAACCGTGGCGGGCGGCCGCCGGGTGGATTCAGGGTATTGATGGCCGCCGCGGCGTCGGCCACACCCCAGTCCTCGCCGGATATATCCAACTCGTCCGTGATGCGACTCCACTGTTTGCCTTGCACTGCTCCCAAGCCGCCGGCCTGTACGGCCTTCAATTCGCGCGTGATGCGTTTCAGCTTGCCTTTGGCCATCTGCGTGCGCTGCCCGGCAATATTGCGGCGAATGTAGTCCAACTCCTTTTCCATGCGCGCCTTGAAGGCGTCGAACTCCTGTCGGCGCCGCTCCCAACGTTCCTGGCGCTGCTGCACGTAGGCGCTATAGTTGCCGCGATAGACTTCTATCCCCTCGCGATTCATCTCCCAGATTGTGTCTACCACGCGGTCGAGAAAGTAGCGGTCGTGGCTGACGAGCAGCACTGCGCCGTCCCAACCGCGCAGTGTGTTTTCCAACCACTCAATAGCGGCGACATCCAGGTGATTCGTCGGCTCATCTAATATCAGGAGATCGGGACGCTCCAGGAGCAGGCGTGCCAGGAGGGCGCGCGTCTTTTGCCCGCCACTCAACTGCGAGAGAGGCTGTTGCCAATTCTCCTCGCCGAACCCCAGCCCTTGCAATACCTGGCGAATGCGCACGTCGTAATCATAGCCGCCGGCCCGTTCGAAACGCTCCTGTGCCCTACTGTAACGTTCTAGAAGCTCGGCGCTCGCGTCTCCGCCGGCCATTTGCTCTTCCATCTCGCGCAACTGATCTTCTTGCTCGCGCAAGGCATCGAAGGCCGACAGCATCTCCTCGTAGACCGTGTTGCTCTGGCCCCCAAAGGCCCTTGCCGCCTCCTGCGGAAGATAAGCCGTGCTCGCGCTGCGGGCACGCTGAACAGCGCCCTCGCTGGGCGTCGATAGCCCCGCCAGGATGAGAAGCAGCGTTGTTTTTCCGATGCCGTTAGGCCCCACAAGCCCTACCTTGCCATCATTGGCAACGGACACCGTGATTCCCCGAAAGACATCGAATGCGCCAAACGACTGACCGACGTTGTTTGCCGTTACGATTGCCATAGAGGAGTATTATAATGGAGAAGAGGGGAGGGAGAAATGGAGATTGGCAATTAGTGATTGGAGATTAGAGAGGCATAAAAACTCTAATCTCCAATCTCCAATCTCAATTCAAGTACTGCCGCAAATGCCCCGCAAAGTTCGGATGACGCAGTTTGCGTAGCGCTTCTTTTTCTAGCTGGCGGATGCGCTCGCGGGAGAGGCCAAACATTTCGCCAACCTCCTTCAACGTGCGCGATTCACCGTCCTGTAGACCATAGCGCAGGCGCAAGATGCGCGCTTCACGTGGGGTCAACTGGTCCAGGATGTCGCCAATTTCTTCAGTCAGCATTGTCTGGGCCACGGTCTCTGCCGGCGGCGGCGCTTCTACGTCTTCAATAAAGTCGCCGAGTTCGGCATCCGACTCATCGCCAACAGGCCGTTCCAGGTGCACCGGCTGGCGGCTGGTACGCAACATCCAGCGCACTCGTTCGGCAGG
>CAYSMQ010000355.1:0-5262 GCA_964432035.1 uncultured Ardenticatenaceae bacterium | reverse complement strand
GGTGGTGAGCCGGGCGTGGCCGATGGGATGGTCACGCGACGCACCAACGACGCTCCTCTCGAACTGGATAATGTCGTGTTGACCGGTAGCAGCAGCGCAGCCGTCTATGCCCAGAATGGCCGGGTCACTGTGCGCGACAGCGTCGTCGAGGGAAACCATATCGGCCTTCACTATCAGGGCGCCGAAGGCCTCGTGCGCGGCAGCGTCATCCAAAACAACGGCGAGTGGGGTCTGCTCAATGAGTATCCCAACCTGGTCTGTATTGATGCCCGCGGAAACAACTGGGGTGTCGGTGGTCCGCTGGTCACCAGTACCGAAAGCGATGCCTGCGGCGCCGTCGAGACAAACGGAGGCGCGACGGGAAGCGCTGTGAGCGCCGGTGTCCTGTACGGGCCCTGGCTGGCAGAAGCGGATCAGGCCGGCTGGAGCAGTCTGCGCGTGGAGCCTTACTGGGTGGCGTTGGGCCAGGAAGCGTCGCTGGAGATAGAGCTGCGAGATACGAACGGGCAGCCACTGGCCAACCGTGTGGTGCGCGTCCAGGCGACCATGTCCATCTTTAACGGCGGCTTTCAGGAAGAGACGACGACGGACGCCGACGGCAGCGCAACCGTGACCGTCAGTTCTGACACCAGCGGTTTTGCGCACATTAGCGCTGTTAACGTCACTGATGACGTGCCACTGGCGGCTTTTGCCGGCGCTAATTTCTGGGAGCCGGAGGGCGACAGCGGCGGTCTGACCAGCCTCGAAGGCGTCCCTTACGCCTTCCCCGGCCTGGAAATCAGAGGACGCCCGTTTCAGCAAGGGATGCCCATTCACTTTCGTATGCCGATGCGCAATAGCAATCCCTACACCATCCACGTAACCGTTACTTATGGCGTGAGTGGGTTCGGCATTGGCGACGGCTTTCGTCCCGTATCAGGGGCGACGGCCTCGATTCCGCCCAATGGTACCTGGGACGCGCCGGGCGGGTGGGTTCCGGGCGGCACAGGGCACGGTTGTGCCACGGGCCAGGTTGGCTGGAGCGGTGGCCCCCCGGGCGACGAAGAACAGTCAGGTGAATTCGAGCGCCGTGTCAATCTGAACCTGAAAGGGCCGGCTTCGCCGCCACCATGCACCTTTGATTGCTGGCAGTCGCCGGGCCTTCACGGCAACACGACCAAGGATCTCACAGAGGCAGGGCTTCACTTGGACCGTATGTTGGTTAAAACACATAAGGCGGTGGGTTATATCAACGACGCGCTGAACGACGATCCTCCTGTCCATGGCTACGAGACGGTGGCCGAGCCGCTGGACCTGACGCTGTCGCCCTTCACGCCCGGACCCGAGTTGTCAGCAGCCGAGGCGGAAGCGTTGACCGAAGTACAGGAGGCCACGGCCGCCCTGTATGCTATGGGCTATGCCATCCAGGCCACGTCCGACCGCCTGGCCGGAGCATCCATGGCCCAGGAATGGCAATACGCCAACATGCAGCGTAGCGCACTTGACGACTATCTACTGCAGGAGGCGAGCCACCTGCGTGACCTGGCGGCCGCACTTGCAAAGATACAGGCGGCGATGCAGGCAGCCGGCGCAGAGGACGTGGTACTGACGGCGGACGATTTCCTTTCCTACCGGCAGCAACTGGCAGATAAAGGTTTTGCCCCCGAGTCCGTGAGCTACTATCAGCAACTGGGGCTCACAAGCGAGCAGATCGACGGCCTGAGACAGTCACTTCTAGAGCAACTGAACGGCGCGCCGCTTCCGGCCTCCTATTCGCTCTACGAGAAGATCGAGAGCGACCGCCAGAACGCGCTAAAGTTGGCTGACGATATCGAGGCGCAGGTAGAGACAGCCGCGCCGCAGGCAACAGCGGCGACGCAAACGTGGACGGTGGGCCGAATGACGGTGCCCTTCGTCGTGGGCAATCCGACCGACAGCGCGGGAAACGTCGACCTGGCACTACGGCCTGTTTCACTGCCGGCCGACTGGACTTACACGGTGGACGATTCGTCCCCCTACCTGGAGACAGGAGAGACGACGACGGTGACACTGACCCTCCAGCCGGGAGCGACAATGCCGGCAGATAGTCGCGCCCAGATAGCGGTTGAAGGCTATAAGGATGGCGAACTGGTCGGCGGCATTCTGGTCGAGCGGCGCGTGCCTGCAGCGGTGCAACCGGCAGCATTCCTCCCGTTTATCGTTCGTTAGCGGACCGGGCGTGGTTGTGGCGTCACGGGCCCTCTTCCTCCAGAAGCGCGCTGACCAGCCGATCAAGAGAAGCATCAGGGTCAGGATGATGCCCATCACTGTCTCTATTTTGAGGGCCGAGCAGGTTTCGTGCCTGCTGGTGCACAGCGTGCGGCGTTGCCGGATGGGATGCTACAAGCGACAAGAGTTCTTTGGACGCTTCCTTTCGTCCCTCATGAAGAAAGCTGGCGCCAAAGCCGGCAAGCGCCTCCAACATCTGGGGAGGGACGGATATCTCTGAGGCCAGCGCCAACGCGCGTCGGAAACTATCTCGGGCAGAAGCCGGGTCACCGCCGCCAAGCTCGGCCCAGCCTACCCCTGATAAACAGTAGCTCATCCCCAGCTTCTCGCCCAAGCGCTCCATCAAGACCAGCGCTTTCTTCTCCCACTCCTTGGCTGAGAGGTAATTCTGGCGGCGCGTCTCTAGGAGGCCCAGAAAGTGATGGCAAAGGGCAACATTCCAAGTGTCGCCGATTTCCTGCGCTTCCTTCAGGGAGGCGCGGAAGTAGTGCTCGGCTGCTTCTAGATCGCCGCGCGCCTGAGCACAGTTCCCTTCCAAATAGAGATGATTGCTCCAAATACGGTGGCCCTTCCAGTTGCGGGCGAGGTGCCTGGCGTTCTCGACAAGGGCTTCAGCTTCCTCATACTGACCCAGCGCCAGACGCGCAAGCGTGAGCACACCCTTGCAAAGGAGCGTGCCCAGGACCCACTTCTCGCGCTCAAAGAGGTGGTGGCTTTCGTCGAGAAGGTTTAGAGTGCGTTCATTGCGCCCCATGAGCTGATTGTTAAATCCGTAGAAGAAGAGAGCAAGGCCCAGCTCGAGGCGCGACCCGTGGCTGCGCGATTGCTCGACGGCCGCCGCCAGCTCACGCGTGGACGCGCGGTAATCGCCGGTGCGAAACAAGAACCATCCATGGCTGGTCATGGCAATGGCCAGCATCCTCTCGACGAGAGCGGCAGGCGCGCTGCCCTCGCTGAATGCCGGCAGACGTTCCAGCGCTTCTTTGCTGGTTTCCAAGCCTTCTGCATACCAGCCGGCGCTCTCGTAGATCCAGAAAAAGCTGTTGAGGTACTGAAGCGCCAGGTCAAGCAGCTCATAATCAAGCGCGTAACGCCAGCCCGCGCTGATGTTGCCTAGCTCGCGAGCTATCGCGGCGATCGTGTTCTGAAGCTGCGGCCCCTGCAACCCCCGCTGCTTTTGCTCGATGAAGCGGGCAAAGAAACGAGCGTGGGCCATCTTGGTGTCAGCTGCAGCCCCCGGCTGCTGCGCCAGTTTTTCATGCGCGAAGCGGCGTAGAATCTCGTGCATCGTGAAACGGTCGGCCCCGGGCTCGCGGCTCAACCAGGAATGGCCTGCCAGTTCAGCCAGCACCGGGAGCGTCGCTCCGGCTACAGCGCGCGCGGCCTCGCGCGTAAAGCCCGCTCTCAACACCGAGAGGCGCACCAAAACCGAGCGCTCGTTCTCGTCCAACATTTGCCATGATTGCTCCAGCACCGCTTGCATGCTGTGCTGCCGGCTGTGGCGCTGCGGCGGGAGGTAGCTAATGTGGTGCGCTCTCACTTCCAGTTCACGGACCAGTTCTCTGCAGCTCAGAACCCGTATCCAGCTGGCCGCCTGTTGCAGCGCCAGCGGTATCCCTTCGAGCAGATGGCAAATCTTGGCCACATCATGCCACTCGTCGCCTTCCGGAGTAAAATCCGGCTGCTGCTGCTGGGCTTGCCGCAGGAAGAGCTGGGCCGCGGGCGCCTGCGG
This sequence comes from uncultured Ardenticatenaceae bacterium, assembly GCA_964432035.1. Taxonomy (GTDB): domain Bacteria; phylum Chloroflexota; class Anaerolineae; order Promineifilales; family Promineifilaceae; genus JAAYYY01. Next base: position 1,283 of record CAYSMQ010000355.1, on the reverse strand, counting down.
ATCTGGCTGCGTCAAATCGGGAAGGGCCAGCCCACCGAGCTCGTAAGTCCATTCCTCGGCTATATTGAGAATTACGCGCGAAACGGCGAGAACGTGAGCATCAGGAACGGTTGCCAGGAGCCGTTGCACAAATTCCGCTGCATCTAGCCGCTGTTCGACGTTGTCCAGGACGAGCAGCACTTCTGCTCCCTTTAGTTGTTGCAGCAGCTGTAGATCAAAGGCGCGTGGTCCTTCCAGAGAGATGTCGAGCGCATCGGCAATCGCTAAGGCTACGTGGCGCAGCGGTGAAACCTCTGTTAGAGGAATATAGCAAACGCCGTCCAGGAAATGTTTGCGCATGCGCTGGACGAGAGATAGTGCAAGTCGCGTCTTGCCGATACCCCCAGGGCCGTAGAGTGTTAAGAGGCGGCAGCCTGGCGTTAGCATCCGTGACCGCAACGCTTTGAGAGTGTGCTCGCGCCCGAATAGCGGCGTAGGCGGCGACGGGATGGCGGTCTGCGGTCGAGAGCGCCGGCGCCGGATGCGTTCGTATAGGGTCCGCGTTGCCTGCGCCGGTTCTATGTTAAGGTTAGTGGACAGCGCCTGGCGGCAGCGATCGTACTGTCGTAGCGCGGCCGAGTACTTTTCCTGTCGGGCTAGAAGCAGCATAAGCCGACGGTGCCCTTCCTCCCGCCATGGCTCAATTTCCAGTGAGCGCCGGGTCGCCGCCGCTGCGTCTTTCCAACGTCCCTGGTATTCATACCATTCGCTCAATCGCCGCAGCATGTCGACGAGAGCTAAGCGCAGTCGTTGTCGTTCTCTCTCTAACCAGCCTTCAAGAGCGGGAGCGGCTTCCACGCGAACTTCCTGCAGAAAATCTTCCTCGTAGAGGGCCACGGCATCTGTCCAGCTCTGGGGGGTCTGCTCTTGTTGCGCGGCTTCCTCAAAGGCGTTTACATCGATCCAGTGAGGTTTCTCGGCGACAAACGTAACCTTGTGACGCGTGGTCTCAATGTACCCTGGCGCCAACTGTCGCAGATTGTGCAACAACACGCGCAAGTTGCCGCGTGCTCGTTTGTCCGGTAGCGTCCCCCACAACATGCCGGCCAGCGCCTCGCGCGACTGGTGAACTGGATTTAGCGCGAGGTAGCAGAGTAGCGCCAGGGCCTTGCTAGAAACAAACTCTGTGACCGTTTTGCCATCGAGGATGACTCGCGGCCGGCTTAACATTCTCAATTCAAGCATGCCCAGCGCAAGTATAACACACCTGTGCATAACAGCTTGTTCGGAGATGCGGATTACGC
>CAYSMQ010000354.1:4987-5268 GCA_964432035.1 uncultured Ardenticatenaceae bacterium | reverse complement strand
GGACAGCGCCGTCTCGCCCAGCAGGGGAATGGTGTAGTCTGGCAGCAGTTCGTAAGGCGCGTCCTGGGCCGCGCCAATGAACCCGGTCTCTTCCGCGGCCCACTCCAGGCCGTCTGGGAAAGAGGAGGCCAGTGGCGAGAGGACGACGACGAGCAGTGCCACGGCGATGCCGCCGGCAATCCAGCCCCGACCCCCGGCGCTGGCGCTGCGTTCAAGCAGTTGCGGGCGGGCTGATAGGATGAAGCTCAGGGCGGCGACGGTGATCAGCGCTTCGCCGACGC
>CAYSMQ010000354.1:4374-4977 GCA_964432035.1 uncultured Ardenticatenaceae bacterium | reverse complement strand
TTGCTGAAGCCGAGCATGAGAGCCGTGAGTAGCGCGGCAGCCATGACGGACAGCCAGGCGGCGACGCCGGCCGTTGCCAGCTGCGCGCGCCGTCCGCGCCCGGCGACGATGCGATAGAGGCCGTAGCCCACCAGCGCGGGAACGACACCCATGACCAGAATGTTGGCGCCCATGACGACGAGCCCGCCATCCTGGAAGAGGAGGGCCTGCAGGGCAATGACGGCGGTCATGACCAGGATGCCCAGCCAGGGTCCCAGGACGATGGCTGCCAGGGCGGCGCCCACCAGATGGCCCGACGTGCCGCCGGCGACGGGGAAGTTGATCATCTGTCCGGCGAAAATGAAGGCCGCCATGACGCCTGCCAGGGGCACCAACCGCTCGTCCAGGTCGGTCTGCGAGCGGTGCGCGGCTGCCGCCAGCGCGGCGACAGCCAACAGCCAGGCTACAACGGCGATGAGCAGCGAAAGAAATCCATCGGGAATATGTAGTTGCGCCGAGGCGAGGAACATGTTTACCTCCTGGTTACCGGCATTGTTCGCACAGGCCGAAAAAAGAAATGTGATCCATGTCTACTTCAAAACCAAGTTCATTCTCTACGCGCCG
>CAYSMQ010000354.1:3760-4364 GCA_964432035.1 uncultured Ardenticatenaceae bacterium | reverse complement strand
CAAAGTGATGGTGCGGTTGCTGACCGGCGATCTCATAGACCGTTAGGCCGTCGGCCCGCTGCGTGGCGGTGACGATGTCCTGGTCGCAGAAAAAGTTGAGCGCGCGGTACACGGTGCCCTGGTTCAGCGAGGGCACAATCTCGCGCACCGCTTCGTACACTGCTTCGGCCGTGACGTGCCCGCCGAGGCGGCAGACGGCGTCCAGAATCAGCTGCCGCTGCGGGGTCACTCGATACCCTTCACGCCGCAAACGCGCGGCGATTGTCTCCATATCGTGGCTCATACAGGTTCCTTATTGCAGTTAAGTGCAATAAGCATCTAGTGTAATTGCGAGTGGGTGCCGCGTCAAGGTATTTAGAGAGTCGTTTGGGGGGTGGGATTTGTTACGGGTAGCTTTTAGCGGCGGGAGCGGCCGGCCCGCCCCATAATCTCGCGCACCACGTCCGACTTGGCGTCGGCGTAGTTTTGACGATACTTCCACACGCGAGCGGCCAACTCGCGCTTGGCGTCGGCGTATAGCCGCCGGTCTTCGTCGTTTTGGCGCAGCCAATCGCGGAAGAGGATCATGCGCTCGATTTCTTCACAGCCCTGGGAGAAGACGTGC
>CAYSMQ010000354.1:0-3750 GCA_964432035.1 uncultured Ardenticatenaceae bacterium | reverse complement strand
ACGCAGGGGACCGTCAACCAAAAAAGCCAGGCGCGCAACCTGGCTTTTGGCTATGGGCATTGATCATTTTCGAGATCCGCCGCCGAATGTGCTACCACTCCCTGCACCAGAGGCGTTGGGCCCTTGGTGCCCTTCACAAGCTGCTCCATGATCTCTTCCATGCTGAGCGTAACTTTGGCTGCTTTTAGCACGGGCATGCGTGAAGCAGCAATCCAGTTACCCTCATTCTACGATGCCGCAATCTAAATGATAGGGTATAGCGCCGCCTACGTCTGTAGAGGTTTTCGGGAATACTATAGAGATTTCATAGAGATTCTTCCCCACCGCCGGCCGATTGGCGCCCTTGGCTACTCGGAGTTTACGAGCTGCCGCGCTCTGAGCGCAACGCTTTTCCAGTTTACTTCGTCGGGCAATTTGTGCAGTTCTAATCCTAGCTTGGCGCGTATCTTGCTGCAGTGATTGTAGAATGTATTCGGCGTCATCCCGAGGGCGTCGGCTATTTCCTTCCCTGTCTTGCCATTCGACAACTGGTCAAGCACTTCTCGATGTCTTGCTGTGAGAAGCACATAGCGGTCGGCAGCCCTTTTCACGTAGTCGCTTTCCTTATCTTGTGTCAACGGCGCCGTGTTCTTGGGGTATTGCCATTCAATCGTAAATCTCTTTATGTCAAAACCCACTTCTTCCAGGCAGTGGGCGTTGAATATACTAAACCAGCGTCCCTCCCAGAATTGCCGGCCGCTTGGACTCTCAATCGGCTCCGGTTGATGGGGGCTCACTCGAAAGGGGAGAAATTCATCGGGGGTGACAGTCACCTTGGTGGGAAAGTAGAGCGCGGTGTGAAGGAGGACAGAGGGCACGACCGGCGCGCGCACCGCCGGGTGGTTTAACGAGTTATAGGTTTTGCTTTGTTCGTGAAGCAGGCGATTGTAGTAGTAAAGCGGTGCAGTCCCCGAGCGGGGCGAAGAGCCCGGACTCGCGGGGGCGTCTTTCAGCTTAAACGAAATGTGGAGGAACTGCCCAGGCTTGAGTTCCCGCTTAAACTTTGCTTCTGCTACGAAGTGCTGATCATGTTCAGGTGCATTGGGAAGTCTGAGCCGGCGAACTCTTACACGATTAAGCGCGAAGCTGGTTTTAGCCAGTTCCTGAAAGTACCAACCGAGCGGACGGTCGAACGGCAACAGGCGCTCGACGATGTCTCTATTCCATCCGAATGACGAAGCTGATTCTGACCCTCTGGATCTCAAAGAGGTATGTAAGAACATATTGTGCCATCGTAGCATCCGCTTTGCCCGACGCGCATCATTGGAGCCAGCTTCGGTAGATCTGGAAGGGAAGGGGAAGAAGAAGTAGAGTTTAAACGCGCCGGCCGGAACCGGCTTGCGTGTCATGAAAAAGAAATCATACGCATTTTCGGTTGCCACGTCTGGACGAGTTTGGCTCACTTCGGCAATGTCTAGTCCGAGCAGGAGAACCAGACTGTCGTCGAGTCCCGGATTTGCTTCTGCCTTACGTTCATGATCCCATGAAACACGGATTGGACCGTAACACATTATTCCACGCCCCTTTTTCGTAGAATAGGCACTCTCGAGAGAATATACGCTCTGCTTTGATAATCGTAAGTTGAGATATTGTCAAGTTTTTGGGTTTTGCTCGGACACGCTAGCAAGGCGATCAAAACTACGGAAGCAAGCTCCGCGCCCGCTCCATAATCTCCCGCACCACGTCCGACTTAGCGTCGGCGTAGTTTTGCCGGTACTTCCACACGCGAGCGGCCAGCTGGCGCTTGGTGTCGGCGTAGCGTTGGCGGTCTGCTTCGTTTTGGCGCAGCCAATTGCGGAAGAGGATCATGCGCTCGATTTCTTCGCAGCCGTGGGAGAAGACGTGCAGGTTGCCCTCAATGTCCGGCGACTTGAGGAGGCGATGTTCATGCCAGTCTGGCTCGCGGATATGTAGGACGTAGCCGGCTTCTTCTAGCGGGGGCACGTAGGACGCCTCGTGGGCCGAATCGGCGACGGCAAGGACCATGTCGACGATCGGTTTTGCCGGCAGGCCGGGCACGGCGGTGGAGCCTACGTGCTCTAGAAGCAGCACTTTGTCGCTAAGCGCGCCTCTAATTCTGGCTGCTTCTCGCTCGAATAAGGCGGGCCAGTTGCTGTCGTAGGGCACCAGGGTGACGGTGCTGTTGAACGGTTTGCGCTCGCCGACGGTCGCGGCGAGGATCTCTTCCTCGCTCATCGGCATTCTTGGGGACGATTCAGGCTCTCGGGACACGGGTCTTTGCCTTTTGCTGCAAACGCCGCCATTATATCATTATGAGGTGAAACGATGCAGGAAACGACAACGACAATGCGAGGCATAGGGACGGGAGCTATCGTTCTCTTGACCGGAGACTGGCTGGCGCTGGCGCTCTTTGTCTTTTTGGGACAGGTTGATCACGATGTAGTGGACGTGGGGCGCTGGCTGATGCAGACTGCTGTGTTTGCCGCGCCGTGGACCGTCGTGGCGCTGATTTTAGACGCGTACCACTTGCCAGACGGCGGCGCGTTGCGCGCTTTTCTGGGGCGCTCGCTGCTGGCGTGGCTTGTGGCTGCGCCGCTGGGGCTCATCTTGCGCGCTGTGGTGCAGGGCCAGGCGACCATCGTCGTCGCCTTTATGTTGGTGACGATGGGAGTGGGGGGTCTATTCTTATTGGGGTGGCGACTTGTCTACTATTTCGTTCAGGCGCGACGGACCCGCGCCTAACCTACTCTTCTCTGTCGTCCAGCTCCGAGAAGTCCAGCGGATTGATAGGCCCTTCCGTCATTTCGTCCTCTAGGTCGTCGGCATACTCGCCTTCTTCGAACTCGTCTACGTACGGTTCCGGCTCTTCATAGACTTCTTCGTCGCGCTCCTGCTCGTCGAATTCGCCTTCGACCTCTTCGACGTAAGATTCGTCTTCGACGGTCTCGTCCTCGAAACCTCGGTCCTCCATGGCGTCTGTTGCCGACTCGGGCATCATCTCGAAGCGCTCCTCGTCGCGGCGCCAGACCTTCTCGGCGAAGTTTAATGGTTCGTCGTCTTCATAGGTGACGCCCATGGCCTCGCCCATTTCGCCAACACGATCGTGGTCGGGCATGGGCTCCGTGGAAGGGGTCTCGTCCCCGGCGTCCTCGCCTTCGTCCCAGGCGGCATCGACGTCGCCGCCGGTGATGTCCGGCGTCTCAGAATGGTGCTGGCGCATGCGGCGCGTAAGCTCCTGTTCGTCGGTGGGCATCATCTGTCGCTCGGCGAAATCGTCGAGGATTTCCTGGTCTTCGGTGTGCTCGGACATCTCGTTGAGAACGGCCTCGGCGTTTTCTTCGGCCGTCACGCGGTCCAGGCGTTCGTCCGCCCCCAGCGGTTGGTCTTCGCCCTCCTCGCCCTCCAGTTCCAGCAGGACCGACTGTTGTGATAGGTCCTGTGGTGTTTCGGTTGTCATTTGCTCTTCTTCGTCTTCTCTGCGCTCGTCGCGAGGTTCCGTCTCTTGTTGCCTCTGTTCCTCCTCGGCCGCAAAATCGTCACGTTGCTCAACCATCTTTGCCTCCTGTCCTGCCCACCGCTTTTGTGAGCCGGCGGGTACACTGCTTAACTTCCGTTTTCGCATCTATTGCCACTATAATAAGCGTATATATGCAGACCGTATGCGCGTATGGGGTCATGCCCGACTTTGTGCCGGAAAATCACCCCATTGCGGGAGGAGAACGGAAATGTCGAACGGAACCGAACAACCTC
>CAYSMQ010000353.1:0-5275 GCA_964432035.1 uncultured Ardenticatenaceae bacterium | reverse complement strand
AATTCAACGCTATCACCCTGGTAGATGAACGCTCCCGTTTGCGTCTGGACGTGTACGTCGTCAGTTACCTCGACGGCAACGTAGAAACGACCCTGATCCCAGGCCAGGCGCCAGGAGGCGTCCAGATCCTCGCTGCCGTCCCATCCCTCGTAGGCGTAAACAAGGTGCGCAGAACTCACCGTCGGGTCACCGGGCCAGTCGTCCAGGTTGCCGTCGATGGCCGGTGGGTTGGCGCGCAAGACGGCGTTCACGCCGGCGGCGTCAGACGGCAGCGTGACGGTCGCTGCGGGCGCCGGCGTGGCATCAGGGTCTGGGGTTGCGGGCTCGCCGGTCGCCAAAGCGGCCGCCGTTGCCGTCTCATTGGAGCCGGGTAGCGTGGGTATTGCCGGAGGTGGGGGTAGCGTAGGCGGCATCAAAATAGGCTGCAGGACGGGCTGCAGTATGAAGTAGCCACCAACGGCGCAGGACACAAGCAGGCACGCGCCTACGACGGCGCCGAGAACGAGCGGTAGCCAGCGTCTACCCGGATCGGGATCTTCTGGTTCTGGCTCCCAACGATCGTAGTATGGGTGTGGTCGTTGTGATCGTGACATAGTTCACTGGACGGCAGACGGCGGACGGCAGACCGCTGGTCAACCCGAAGCCAATCTGCGCCCGAAAGTACGCTGCGGTCTGTGGCAACCAGAGGTTGCTGAGTGGTCTGCGGTCGACGCTGCGCAGCATATCACATCGGGGCGTACGAAGCACACGGCTGCTTGTCACACTGCGACCATCTCATATAATTCACGCGATGAGTGTGCCCCGTCGTCCGCTTTCCCTGACGCTCACAGCCCTGGGAATTTTTCTGCTAGCGATGTGGAATACTTGGCGCGCGTTAATCATTGCGCGACAGAGCCCACTACTCCAGCAACTTGGCGTGACGCTCGATCCGTACACGCGTCTGGCGCTGGCAGGATTTTGGGCTGTTGTCTTTTTGCTGCTGGGGTTGGGTCTCTGGCAGCGACGCCGGGCAGTGCGCTATTTATTGCCAGCGGCGGTGTTCTTTTATGGAATACTGCACCTGGCGCTGTGGCAATTCTTTGCACCCGCAGCCGCGGCGCGCCAGGGATGGTTGATGCAACTTGCTTTACTCATTGTGGCAACCGCCTGGACCGCCTGGGTTTGTCTGAGGCCGGCCCATCGCGACGTTTGGTCACATGCCGGCTCCAAAGGTTGAGTTCCCATGACGTTATCACCGTTCACATTTCAGGTCGTTTAAAGAGGACATGATGGCGAAACCAAATCCACGCATCGAACAATTACACCGGCTCAGAGAACAATCGCAGCAGGGCGGAGGCCCGGCGCGCGTCCGTCGCCAACGGGAGAAAGGCAAAATGACGGCGCGCGAGCGGGTCGAGTTGCTGCTCGACAAGGGCAGTTTTCGCGAGATCGATGCTTTCGTGGAACACCGCGAGACCAACTTTGGCATGGATGAGAAGAAGTACCCCGGCGATAGCGTCATCACCGGCTGGGGGACCATCGACGGGCGGCTGGTCTACGTATTCAGCCAAGACTTTACCGTTTTTGGCGGCAGTCTGAGCCAGGTGCACGCAGAGAAAGTGTGCAAGATCATGGACATGGCGCTAAAGAACGGGGCGCCGGTTATTGGCATCAACGATTCAGGTGGCGCGCGCATACAGGAGGGCGTCGATAGTCTGGGCGGTTACGCCGACATCTTCCTCCGAAACACACTGGCATCGGGCGTTGTGCCGCAGATTAGCGCCATCATGGGCCCCTGCGCGGGCGGCGCCGTGTACTCGCCGGCGTTAACAGACTTCATTTTCATGGTCAAAGACACGAGCCACATGTTCATCACCGGTCCGGACGTGGTGAAAACGGTGACGGGCGAGGAAGTGACCTTTGAAGAGTTAGGCGGGGCTATGACACATAATAGCAAGAGCGGCGTGGCGCATATGGCGGCGAACTCCGAGGCAGATTGTCTCTATCTGATACGGGAGCTGTTCAGCTATTTGCCGTCGAACAATATGGAGGACGCGCCGTTCAAAGCGACACGGGACGACGCGCTGCGCACGGAATCGGCGCTGGACACGCTGGTGCCTGAGAATCCCAACAAGCCTTACGACATCAAAGAGGTCATCCACCACATCGTAGACGACCGCGTCTTCTATGAAATCCACGAGCACTACGCGCAGAATATTGTGGTCGGTTTTGCTCGTCTGGGCGGACAGGCAGTGGGTATCGTCGCCAACCAGCCCATGGTGCTGGCGGGCGTGCTGGATATTGACGCCAGCGAGAAGGCGGCGCGCTTCGTCCGCTTCTGCGACTGTTTCAACATTCCCCTGGTGGTGTTCGAAGATGTGCCGGGCTTCTTGCCGGGCCTGGACCAGGAACACGGCGGCATCATTCGCCACGGCGCAAAACTGCTCTATGCTTTCTGCGAAGCGACGGTACCTAAGCTGACGGTCGTGACGCGCAAGGCGTACGGCGGCGCCTACTGTGTGATGAACAGCAAGCACATTCGCGCCGATCTCAACCTGGCCTGGCCCACCGCCGAAATCGCCGTCATGGGGCCCGATGGCGCCGTAAACATCATCTTCCGGCGGGAGTTAGAAGAAGCTGACGATCCTGAGGCGCGTAAAGCGGAGCTGGTGGAAGAGTATCGCGAGCGTTTTGCCAATCCCTTCACGGCGGCGCGGCGTGGGTATATCGACGACGTAATCGAACCGCGCGAGACGCGACCGCGATTGATCAACGCGTTGCAAATGCTACAGAATAAGCGCGATAATAATCCGCCGAAAAAGCATGGGAACATTCCTCTTTAATAGTCCTGTGTCATTTATGGAATAAAGCGTGTGAGATGAGTACAAGAGGGCGTCGATGGACAATCTGTTAGTGCAGAAGTTTGATAAGGTGATGATTGCCAATCGCGGCGAGATCGCCGTGCGTGTTCAACGCGCCTGCCATAAGTTGGGCCTGCAAACGGTCGCCGTCTATTCTGATGCCGACCGCAACGCGTTACACGTGCGCTATGCCGATGAAGCCTACCACATCGGTCCGGCGGCGGCGGCGGAGAGCTATCTGGTCATCGAGCGCCTGATCGACGTTGCGAAACGATCCGGCGCCGAAGCCGTGCACCCGGGCTATGGTTTCCTGGCGGAGCGCGCGGCGTTTGCGCAAGCCTGTTATGATGCGGGTCTGGTGTTCATTGGTCCCTCGCCGAAGGCCATTGCCACGATGGGCGATAAGCAGCTGGCGCGGCAGACGGTGAGCGCGGCGGGCGTGCCTGTGGTGCCCGGTACGGAGCCGGGACTATCAGATGACGAATTGATTGCCGCTGCAGAAAGGATCGGGTTTCCCCTGCTGGTAAAGGCCGCAGCCGGCGGCGGCGGCAAAGGGATGCGACCGGTGATGGAGGCCGCCGAGTTGCCTTCGTCTTTGGCGGCAGCGCGCCGGGAAGCAAAAGCCGCATTTGGCGATGGCACCGTCTATCTGGAGAAAATGCTCTTCGATGCGCGTCACATCGAGATCCAGGTGCTTGCGGATGGCTATGGCAACATTATTCACCTAGGAGAGCGCGAATGTTCCTTGCAGCGGCGGCACCAGAAGGTGATTGAAGAAGCACCTTCATTCGTGGTGGACGAGGAACTGCGACAGCGGATGGGAGAAGTAGCCATCGACGCGGCGCGCGCCGTCGATTACGTGAACGCCGGTACGGTGGAGTTTCTGGTCGACCGCGATCAGAATTTCTATTTTCTGGAGATGAATACGCGCGTGCAGGTGGAACATCCCGTGACAGAGCTGGTGACAGGCGTAGACATTGTGCAGGAACAGCTGCGCGTGGCGCGCGGGCGCAAGCTACGTTACGTGCAGGAGCAAATTAAGCTCAAGGGATGGGCGATTGAGTGCCGCATCAATGCCGAGGATCCTTATCACGGTTTCTTGCCGTCCACGGGAACGATTACGGCAATCACCTTACCAACAGGACCGGGCATCCGTGTGGACACGGGCGTCTATGAAGGGTACACGGTCACGCCTTACTATGACTCTATGATTAGCAAGCTGATTTGCTATGGAGAGACGCGCGGTGAAGCGGTATTGCGCATGCGGCGGGCGTTGGAGGAGTATCGCATTATGGGCGTCAAAACCAATATCCCGTTCCACCAACATATGATGGAGAGCCACCGCTTCCTCTCAGGACAGTTTGACACACGCTTTGTAGAGGAGCGCTTCAGCATGAGCGATCGCGAGGTGCACGACGAGTTGGAAGCAGCCATCTTTGCTACTCTCGTGGCGCACCGGCGTAGCCTGCAGGCCAGCCAGATCGTGGCGCCGGGCGAGCGCGACGCCAGCAACTGGAAGTGGTACTCTCGCTGGGAGCGATTGCACCGATAGGAGCCTAAGAGAGCGACGATGAAATATATCACAACGGTAAACGGGCAAGAGTACATCATCGAGATCGATCAAGAAAATGAGATCAAGGTCAACGGCGAGCGTCATGGCATTGACTTTGAGCACCTGGCTCAGGACGGTATGTTGTCGCTGCTAATAGACAACCGGTCGCTGGAAGCGATCGTCGACGAGCGAGACGAGGCCTGGGAGGTACTACTTCATGGCGAACTGTATACTGTGCACGTACAGGATGAGCGCGCCTATCGCCTGGCCCAGGCGCGCGGGCAGCTTTCTGACGCGGCAGAAGCGGTCGTCATACGCTCGCCGATGCCGGGCCTGATACTCGACGTGCGGGTGGAGGAAGGCGAGCTTGTGGAGCAGGGACAAACGGTGGTGATTTTGGAGTCGATGAAGATGGAGAACGAGTTGCGCGCCGGTCGCGACGGCATGGTAACTCGCGTGCATGTGGGCAAGGGCGATAGCGTGGAAAAGAACCAGGAGCTGGTCGCCATCGGCGAGCGCGAAGCCGATGAGGATGAGGATCTGGCGTGACGTCGGAGAACAATCTAGAGATTGAGGTTAAGTTTCTGGTCACAGATGAAGGCGCGTTTCGCGAAAGGCTGGAAGCCGCAGGCGCGGAGCTGGTGCGCGCCAGGGTGCACGAACGCAACGTGCGCTTTGACGACAAGGCGGGCACGCTCTTGAAGGAAGGAAAACTGTTGCGGCTGCGCCAGGATGACGCGACGAGATTGACGTTTAAAGGTATGGCGCATGAGGACAGACAATCAGAGGCCAAGGTTCGCGAAGAGCTAGAAACGACGGTAGGCGACTTTGAGTTAGCGAAGGCGATCTTGGGACGCCTGGGGTTTGAGCCGCGACAGGTCTA
>CAYSMQ010000352.1:0-5287 GCA_964432035.1 uncultured Ardenticatenaceae bacterium | reverse complement strand
CTTCCTCTATTAATTCTGGGCATAGGCCTCTCAGAACCGGTGCCCGCCTTCACGCGCGCCTTGACGCTGCAGGAGTTGGGCTCTTCGCTGCTCGTCGACTATATCACCGGCCTGGTCGCCGACTTAGGCAGCGGCGAGACACTACTTCTACATCCCGTCTTCTTCGCCGCCTGGTTCGGCGTGCTCATTACGGCGATCAATCTACTACCTATCGGACAGCTAGACGGCGGGCACGTCGCCTACGGATTGCTGGGACGCAACGCCCACCAGCTGGCCCGTGGGTCACTACTGTTGCTCATCGTCGCCGGCATCGCGCTTTCACCCACGTGGCTTTTGTGGGCCGTCTTTGTTCTCTTTGGCGGACTGCATCACCCGCCGCCTCTCAACGACATCACCGGACTTAATCGCCCGCGCCAGATCGCCGGTATTCTCACCGCGGTTCTCTTCTTTCTGATCATCACGCCCACGCCGTTTGGCGCGTGAAACATCGACGGCAGACCACAGACGGCGGACGGCGGTATGACCAACGTCAAAAACAGCGGTCAGTGGTCCGCGGTCCGCGGTCGACGGCCCCCCAAGATTGGTCATTCCTACGCAAAGACGCTATAATTCCATCAATTCACCGGGCGCTTAGCTCAGTTGGTTAGAGCGCTTCGTTTACACCGAAGAGGCCGGGGGTTCGAGTCCCTCAGCGCCCATCTCCGTTTTTTGATCTAGCCCCGTAGTCTGCTATAATCCGTGCACTATATTTTGTGATAAAAAGCACACATAACTGGTGACAAATGTCACGGGTTGGTGCCGGACCTCATATTTAGTAAGCGTAAAAGGATGGAGTAGACACTATGGCAGAAGCAGCAGTCAGCAATGGAGGCATGACGCGCCGCGAGTTTCTGTACTATATCTGGGGCGCGTCGATGGCTCTGTTTACGGCCGAATTTACCGGGCTCATCATCTGGTTCGCCATTCCCCGTTTCCAGGAAGGCGAGTTCGGCGGCACGTTCACCGTTTCGAGCGACGCGTTGCCCAGCGTAAATGACGAGCCGCGCAATTTCCCCGACGGTCGCTTCTGGCTGGTCAATTTAGATACAACCTCGGACGAGGGGTCCGAGCGTATGTACCTGGCCCAAGATGAATCTGAACCGATTGTTGGCGTCGCCGCCATCTATAAGGTTTGCACGCACCTCGGTTGCATCTACGATTGGATCGCGGCCAACCAACGGTTCGAGTGCCCCTGTCACGGCTCCAAATATCGTCTGGACGGGCGGCGCATCGAGTCTCCGGCTCCCCGCTCTTTAGATCGCTTTGAATTGGCCGCGTTGGACGCCGATAACCAAGTATTAGCAACGGCGGAAACCGGACCTGACGGCACCTATGCCCCTCTGCCGTTGCCTGAAGGCACGGCTCAAATCCAGGTAAATACGGGTGCGCGCTTAGATGGTCCCAGCACGACGCTCATTTGTGACCTGCGAAACAACTGCCCCTAAGGTGAGCGAGGATTAACAATGGCTACATTTTTTGAACAAGTAAGTGAGATGGGTCTGAAACAGGCCACCATCGCCAAAGCGGATGAAGCCGTCGAGCGTCTGACGGCGGGTATGAATGTCAACGACATTCGCGCCGCATTGCGGGGCGACGAACCCCGCCGGCCCAATCCTCGCCTGCGCCCACACGCCGACGGCTTCTGGCTACATATCCGGCCCAGCTTCTACCATACGGAAGTCACGCACATCTACCCCACCTTCCGCCTGGGCTGGCTTTCCACCTTTATGTTTGTGTGGGAGACGATCACGGGCATTTTCCTGATGATCTTCTACACACCCTCGCCAGACGTGGCCTACCAGGATATCTGGAATATTTTGGGCAATGTGCCGCTGGGCCAGCTCATGCGCAATCTACACCGCTTTGGCGCCGAGGTCATGGTCGTCGTCGTGGCCTTGCATATGTTGCGGACCTTTGTAACCGGCAGTTACAAGCATCCGCGCCAGTTTACCTGGTTCACGGGTATGATCCTGCTTGTGCTAACGCTCGTTCTCAGCTTCAGCGGTTATCTCTTGCCCTGGGACCAGCTGGCTTATTGGGCCGTTACCGTCGCCGTTAGCGCCGCCGAGGCCATGCCCGGCCCCGAGGTTTTGGGCACCAACGTGAACTTGCTCTTACGTGGCGCGCCGACCATTGGCGCCGGCGGTCTTTTACGCTTCTATCTGCTACACGTGCTGGCGCTGCCCCTGCTGTTGGCCATCTTCTTCTTCGTGCATTATTACAAGGTCGTCATCCACGGCCATTCGCTGCCGCCGGGTCGCGAAGCGATCGGAGAGGATACGGGCAAGCGCGTGCCACGCGACGAGCGCACCTACTTCATCCCCGACATTCTCACCAGCGAACTGATGTGGACCGCGCTGACAACCTTGTTCCTGGTTGCCGGTTCCATCTGGTTCTACAACGCGCCGCTGGAGCGGCAGGCAAATCCGTTGGTCACACCGCTGCACGTGGTTGCGCCCTGGTATCTGGCCTGGTCGCAGGGCTGGCTCAAGCTGGCCGATAAGGTCTTCATCGCCTTCATCTTCATTCCCGGACTGGCGACGGCGTTTTTCGTCATGCCTTATCTAGAAGTAGGCAAGAGCCGGCGCTACGCCGACAGGCGCGTCGGTCTTACCGTAGCCATGCTTTTCATCGCCTTCATGTGGTTGTCGAATTGGATGGGCTCGCCCGAATATCGCGTACAAAGCTCGCCAGATCAGGAGGTCAGCCAGGAACTCTTACCACAGGAAGGGCACAGCACGTTGAAAGAGGTGCCCTACGAAGACCTTGAACCGGGCGTCTATCGACCCGGCGACGAGGTGCCGGGTAACGCGCACCTGACGTCGGCGCTACATGAGTTTGAAGAAGCCATGATGCGCCGCAGCTGCACGCTTCCGGGCACCGAGGGTCCCTGGCCCCAATGCGATATTACCGAGGCTGCCGAGGGCCGGCGCTATGCTAACAACTTCACCAGCGACGCCATGCCCAATCCGGACGCCTGGCTGACGATTGACAATTTCCAGCATAATATGCGCCGCCTGGTGCTCACCTTTGAAGTGCCGGATCCCGATAATCCTGACAGATTCCTCTACGAGTACTCGCGCACGGCGTATCGTCACGAACTGTCGAACTACGAGGAACAGTAATCATGCAAGTTAAGATTATCATCGGGACGATTGCCTTCATGCTTACGATGGTCATCATCGGCTTCGTCGCGCTGCGTGAGCCGGCTCGTCTCGAGGCGTTTACCGACGCGTACGCCGGACGCTCCGTCGAGAACGGGGCAGAAATCTTCATCAACAACTGCGCCACATGTCACGGCGTGAACGGTCGCGCCGAGGAATGTTTCGATCCTTCTTCCGGCGAACAGGTCGGTTGCCAGGGACTAGCGCTGAACAATGCACAGCTCGTATGTGGCGCGACGTCCCCTCGCATGCAGGCCATGGGCTGGGCCGGCAGCAAGCACGACTTTATCCAGAGTACTGTCTCTGCCGGTCGTCCCTGGAACGGGATGCCCACCTGGGGCGAGCCGTACGGCGGCCCGTTGCAGCAGAATCAGGTTGAAGACGTCACGTTGTTTGTGCTCAATTGGGAAAACGAAGAGCTCTGTGAGCAACCGGCCGAGGAAGTGGCGGAAGAGTGGCCGCTTGTCGTCTCCGAACTACCTGAAGGTAACGCGGACAGCGGGCAGGAACTCTACGCGGTAACCTTCGGTTGCCAGGCCTGCCACGGCGATCCGACTGCTGATGCAAGCACGGCGACCATTGGCCCATGGCTAGGCGATATTGCCGAGACAGGCGCCGAGCGCCGCGAGGGCTACACGGCTGCTGACTACGTTTACGAGTCTATCCTGCACCCCAACGCCTTCATTGCTCCTGAATGTCCCACGGGCCCCTGCACCGACCCCAGCGCCATGAACCCGGACTTCGCTATTCGCATGGAACAGCAAGATATGGCCGACGTGATGGCCTATCTACTTGGTACAGGTCAGTTCGAGAGCAACACGGAAGTCGAGTTGTCCGAGTAACTTAACAGCGCACATCTGAGAAATCGGATATCTGTCTTTCGAAGCCGCTGCCGCGGCTCAGTGGACAGATATCCGATTTCTTTTTATCTAATCAAGTCCTCTTTAGCTCTGTCCCACACTCCCTGCAAAAACGATCATTCGCCTGCGCGGGGGCGCCACATTGGTGACAGTACTTCGCGTCACTTTGTCTCATCGCCCTTAACGGTCGCGGCTTGCGCGGCTTCTGGCGCGTGGCGATGCGCGCCGCAAACACCTGCCAGCCAATGGCCAACAAGAGCAGGGCGATGCCCAGGCCGGCCAATACCGGCGGCCAATTGACGTCTGACAGAAAGTCGCCAGACGTTGTGTCTGCCGGTGCTGACGCCCCTGCGGGACCGGCCGTTTGCACCGCCGACGTCAGTTGGTCCGCCGACATCGTATAACTCACATCGGCCTGGAACCCCTCGTTCTCCCCAAGCTGCCGCACCGCTAAGTTGTGGTACTGTAATCCATCGTTGCCGCTGACCACAGAGTCGGCTGTGGGTTCCACGCTAATGGACATCGCCGCGCTCGGCTGCTGCACGCTTACCTCAAACTGCGACACGGCAGGACCGCCGGGCCAGTTGAACGTAAAATTACGCTGCAGGCCCTGTGAATTGTAAGGCACGTAATACTCGACGCGGAAACGGTGATCCGGCGTCGTCAGCGTCACCGTATCGTCGCCTCGCTCAAAGCCGATATCATCAATCATCTGGTTCTCATCAGAAATGCGCGCCACGGCGTTGAGGTCCGCCTGCTGCGGCAGGGGCAAGGTGACGGTCGCCGGCAACGGGACGTCTTCAGGCAGGCCACCCGTCAACAGCACGAGCACCTCCGCGCGATCGTAATCGGGCCACAGATCAACAGTCAGCCACTCCAGCGTGGAGGTCGGTTGCTGCGCGGCAAGCGGCCTGCCGTAAGTCGTCTGAAAACTGACGAAGAAAAGAAATAGAATAAGTGATGTGAATAGACTTGTGCGTGTCAGAAGCAAGGTCTCCTTGGATGGACTTTGTTTAAACTATTATAGCCGAGGCCTTTTCTTGCAGCGCATGATGCGCTAACAAAGCGTTTGGCGCAAGCAACGATCGTTGCCAAAGTATCCGCGAAAAGTCATACGACAATAAGCGGCTTGCTGCTACAATAACGATAATCAGTATGGTGACCGTCGGCAAAGATTGACTTCAAGGACTTACATCTATGGAAGGCACCGAAAAACTGCAGAAG
>CAYSMQ010000351.1:5042-5315 GCA_964432035.1 uncultured Ardenticatenaceae bacterium | reverse complement strand
TCGCCGCGGCGCACAATGACGCGTACAGCTTCCAGCGTTCGCAACGGCGGGTCGTCACTCAACACACTCTCACCTTTCTGTATTTCGGCCCACAGGTTTGAGATACTCTTTGCCGCTCCTTGTCCCCAGCGCGACAGGTCAATGTCGTGTCGCCGTAGCCAGCGTTCTAGTTCGTCTTCGGTGGCAAAGTGAATGATGTTTGTCATGCTGAGAGATAGTCATCTAGGCGCTGCAGATTGCGCGCTGCATCCAGTCTCCCGACCGGGAGGAGGG
>CAYSMQ010000351.1:0-5032 GCA_964432035.1 uncultured Ardenticatenaceae bacterium | reverse complement strand
CGTAGCCAGCGTTCTAATTCGTCTTCTGTGGCAAAGTGAATCATATGGGGGCCTGCTAAGGTTACCGTCCTAGAAATCGGATGTCTTTACGTTCGATCTGCAAAACGATTCTTTCACGAGAGACATCCGATTTCTCACCCTGAAAGATAGTCGTCGAGGCGCCGTAGATTGCGCGATGCGTCGCGGCGCCCGAAGCCAAAGCGCACGTGCCGGTCGTCATAGTCCAGGTTTGTCGCGGGTAGCAAGAGCAAGCCTGCCTCGTCGATTAACTCCTGGCAGAAGGCCTCGGCAGAGGGGCGGCTCACGCCTACCAAGGCCACCGGCCCCGCCTGTGGTCGCCGCCACGTGAAGAGGTCGCGCCAGCGTCCAAAAAAGGCGTCAGCCGCCGCCAGATTGCGGTCCACGATGGCCTGGCTCCGTTGCCGCAGCGCCTCGCGCGCCTGCATCGCCGCCAGCGCCAGAAGTTCGCTTGGTCCCGGTGGACAGATTGTCGTGTAATGTTTCCAGCCGATCAACTTATGGCGCAAGGTCTCATCTCGCACCACTAACCAGCCAGAACGAAGTCCCGGCAACCCGTAGACTTTGGACAGACCGGAGAGGACGATGCTGTCTGGGGCTTTATCGATGGCCGATGCCAGCCGCTCCGCCGCTCCGTTTTCCAGACCTCTATACATCTCATCGCAAAACAGCTGCACCCCTGCCTCTTGCACTATCTCTATGAACCTATCAAATTCGGCGGGGGCCGGTAGATAACCCGTCGGGTTGTGCGGAAAGTTGACGATGAGCAACCTTGTGCGCGGTGTCAGCAACGCCTCAAGCTCATCGAGATCGGCGCGCCACTCCTCTTCCCGCGCACGGACGTGCCACAGTTTCACGTGCTCTTCGCCGCAGATATGTTCGGCGAGGCGGCGCAAGGACTGATAGGCGGGCGCCATGACGACAACCTCATCGCCCGGGGACAGGAGGGCGCGCATGGTGATGTAGATGCCCTCTTCGGGCGCGCCGAGCACGACAACGTGTTCCGGCGCCACCGTTTCGTAGCTGCCGGCGATGGCCGAGCGCAGCTGACTGTCGCCTTGCGTATCAGTATAGCCCAGCGACAGGTTGGCCAATTCATCGCGCTGCATGCCGGCTAGATCCAGCAGCTCGCCGACAGACATCGTTTCACAGTCGGACGCGCACAACATATAGGGAACGGTGAATTCATAGCGGGCAAAGAACTCTTCGATAGCAAAAGGTGCAATTTCCATGCACAGTCTCCTCAAAAATGGGCTGCCGTTTTCAAAATGGTCTGACGTCTATTATCATACCTTCTCACGTTATTGTGACGAAACGGAGCTGGCATGGCAACGCTGCCTGCGGGAGGGATAATTGCAGGAAGATCACTTTATCGAAATTTATAAGAATCGGGCGGTGGCTTATGAACGTATGATTGCCGCGGAGGACGTCGACGAACAGCTGTGGCCCTTACTCAGCCGGCTCGTCGATTTCTCCGGCAAGCACGTGGTCGATTTAGGCAGTGGCACAGGGCGCTTGCCGCGTCTGTTATACTGCCATGCCGGTTCCGGGGTGGCCCTTGACCTGCACGCGCCTATGCTCCTGGAGAACAGGCGCCAGCAACAAAACACCGGTTTTCTCTGGCCCTTAATTCAGGGTGACCTGCACCGCTTGCCGCTTGCCGATGGCTGCGCCGGCGTGGTCACTGCAGGCTGGGCTATCGGTCACTTCTGTGACTGGTATGGCAAAGCGTGGCAGACTCACGTGGAGGCGGCGCTGGGCGAGATGGTGCGCATTGCGCGGCCCGGCGCCGGCTTGCTCATTCTGGAAACCATGGGTACCGGCGTTCTAGAACCTGCCCCACCCACACCTGGACTGGCGGCCTACTATGCCCTCTTGGAAGAAGCGTGGGGCTTTGAGCGATACGAAATACGTACCGACTACCAGTTTGCGAGTGTGGACGAGGCCGTTGCTTGTATGACTTTCTTTTTTGGCGAGCAGCTGGCGCGAGACATCCGGCGCTACGGTTGGCGGCGTGTTCCCGAATGGACTGCCGTCTGGCTGCGAAAAGGCTAACTCACCAGTGTCGCGTCTACTGTTATCTCGTCTACGGCGCCAAGCGCCTGTGACACAGGGCATCCCTTCTTTGCCTTTTCGGCAGTTTGTTGGAATGTCTCTTCGTCAATGCCCGGCACGCGAGCTTCGGTAATCAGGTGTACGCGCGTAATGCGAAAACCACTGTCGCCTTTGGTCAGGTGAACCTGTGCCGTCGTCTGCACGTGCTCTGGCGTATAGCCCGCGCGGCCCAGGTCGCCGGATAGTGCCATGGAGTAGCAGCCGGCGTGCGCCGCGGCGATTAACTCTTCGGGATTTGTACCCGGGCCATCTTCGAAGCGCGAACTGAAGGAGTATTGTCCTTCATACGCGCCGCTGGCCATCTTCATTGTGCCTGTTCCGTCTTGTAGACTCCCTTTCCAAACTGCTTCTGCACTTCTTACTGGCATAGGATTTAATTGCCTCCATACAATTTTGTTGAAGAATGCCTTCGGGGGCGGCCCCACAAGCAAAGCGCTGCTGAATGAGGACTCGCAATTGAATTACAGGATAGCAATTGTGTATAAAAATAGCATTGGCGCCGCGGTCAGTGCGATATCGGCGTTGACCTTGTCATCTTGACGCAGCATGTCATAATCGTTTGTATAGATGTATTCCTGCACGTCGATTTGGCGGAGCACTCTTGATTACACATAAGTATTGTGAGAGATTCCCATGAAAAGCCCATCCGACGAGAAAGAACGCTGGCGTGAACAAACATTGCGCCCTGCCTTGCAGCGCCTTCCCGAAAGAAAGGACGAATTCGAAACCAGTTCAGGGATTCCTGTCCAGCGCGTCTATCTTCCCAAGCAGCCTGACGACTATCTGGAGAAAGAGGGGTTTCCCGGCGAATATCCGTTCACGCGCGGCGTTCACCCAACGATGTACCGTGGTCGTTTATGGACGATGCGCCAGTATGCCGGATTCGGCACGGCAGAAGAATCAAATGAACGTTACCGTTATCTGCTGAGCCAGGGCCAGACTGGTCTATCGGTCGCCTTCGACTTACCCACGCAGATTGGCTACGATGCCGACGATCCCATGGCAATGGGCGAAGTCGGACGTGTGGGCGTCAGCATCACCAGCCTGCGCGATATGGAGCGTTTGCTCGAAGGTATCCCGCTGAACGAAGTCAGCATCAGCATGACGATCAACGCGCCGGCAGCTATTTTGTTGGCCATGGTTATCGGCGTGGCTCGGCGGCAGGGTGTGCCCATGAACCGGCTGCGGGGGACCGTTCAAAATGACATCTTGAAGGAGTATATCGCACGCGGCACCTATATCTTCCCCCCTCAACCATCGATGCGTCTGGTGACAGATGTCTTCGACTTCTGCAGCCGCGAGGTGCCCCGCTGGAACACGATTTCGGTATCCGGCTATCACATTCGCGAGGCAGGCAGCACGGCCGTGCAGGAGCTCGCGTTTACATTGGCCAACGGGATCGCCTACGTGCAGGCCGCGTTAGACGCCGGACTGGATGTAGACCACTTTGCCGACCAGATCTCTTTCTTCTTTAACGCGCACAACAATTTCATGGAAGAAGTCGCCAAGTTCCGCGCGGCGCGCCGTATTTGGGCGCGCATCATGCGCGAGCGATTTGGCGCACAGGATCCCCGCAGTTGGCGCCTGCGCTTCCACACACAAACGGGCGGCAGCACGCTCACGGCGCAGCAACCCCACAACAACATCGTGCGCGTGGCCCTACAGGCGCTGGCCGCCGTCATGGGCGGCACGCAGAGCCTGCACACGAACGGTTACGACGAGGCGTTGGCGCTACCCACGCAAGAAGCGGCGAAACTCGCCCTGCGCACGCAGCAGGTGATCGCCCACGAGAGCGGCGTGCCCGATACGGTCGATCCGCTCGCCGGCTCTTACTATCTGGAGACACTAACCGATGAGCTTGAAGCGCGCGTGAACGAGTATCTGAAGACCATTGATGAGTTGGGCGGCATGCTGCCCGCCATCGAGCGCGGATACGTGCAACGCGAGATTCAGGAGTCTGCCTACCGTTACCAGCAAGAGTTGGAGCAGGGTGAATCCGTTGTCGTCGGCGTGAATCGCTTTCAGGAAGAAGGGGAGCCGGAAATTGAGCTGATGCGTCTTGATCCGCAGATTGAGGAAAACCAGCGCCGTCGCCTGGCTCGTTTGCGGGCAAAGCGCGACGCGGAAAAGGTCGATGCGTTGCGTTGCCGCCTGGCAGAAGCCGCAGAAGGAAGCGAAAACCTGATGCCTGTGCTCATTGACTGTGTTGAGGGAGATGTCACCCTTGGCGAAATCTGCAATACGCTGCGTGAGACGTGGGGCGAATACCGGCCCAGCCACGGGCTTTAGTCACAGCGGCGCCGGGTGTCGCTATGCCGGCAGCCACCAGGAGGTGCAATTAAGCCATGATCACTGTTAATCACATCGCCATCGTCGTTTCTAACCTGGCGTCTGCACAAAAGTTCTGGGTTGATGCGCTTGGTCTGCCCCTGGAGCGCGTGGAAGACATACCATCTGAGGCCGTGCGAGTTGCCTTCTTGGAGACCGGTAACGGCGAGATCGAACTCGTGCAGCCAACGGACCAAGAAAGCGGCGTAGCGCGGTTTCTGCATAAACGTGGCGCCGGTATGCACCATCTTTGCCTGGAAGTGCCGGACATTGAGGCGACCATTGAGCGCCTGCAGGCACACGGCGTTGAGTTGATCAACGAGACGCCGCGAGAAGCAGCGGATGGCCGGCAATACGCATTCGTTCACCCGCGCAGCACGACGGGTGTCCTGGTCGAACTCTATCAGACGGCCTCACCGGCCCAAAACGACGGTTCTCGGTCCGAGAACTAAGGTCGTGTACGAAGGTCATATATTATCGGTGACATTCGTCAGTGATTGTTAGCTTCAGCTTTGTTATGATATGGGCAACTTAACAGGCCACTCTTTTAAAGGAAGTCTACGACTTTACT